>NZ_CP160406.1:0-106023 GCF_040741385.1 Methylomonas sp. HYX-M1 | reverse complement strand
TATTAGCAGCGCCCGTAATGGTACCAACGTAATTGGTTTCCGTGGTATTGCGTCGGAATCAAATTCGCAAGTATTAATTTTGATAAATGGTATTCCTCTACGAAACACATTGTTTGGTGGAAAACCATTTGAGTGGAATATGCCGGTCAAAAACATTTCTCACATAGAGATAATTAGAGGGCCAGGTTCAATGCTTTATGGCGGCGATGCGATGGCCGGGGTTATTAATATTGTTTTGAAAACCGGAAGGGAACTAAAAGGTGGCGATGCCGGCGGATTCGTTGGGAATCAGGATACTTATGAAGGTTGGGCTGAATACGGTAGCGAACATGGCGACTTAGAATACAGCCTAGCATTCCAAGGCGGCAGTACTAATGGTTTTAGAGGGCGGGTTAACCAAGACGCACAGACGGTTATAGATAACCAATTTGGAACGCATGCATCTAACGCACCGGGATTTACTAATAACGGGCGGGAAGATATTGACGCTCGGATAGACGTGGCCTATAAGGATTTGATCCGGCTCAGAGCGGGGTATCAAGGGTTTTACAATGTAGAAACCGGTATTGGCGCCGCGTATGCGCTGGATAACACGGGCGGAACAAATAATGACATTTACAATATTGATCTGTCTTTAAATAACAAAATCACCGACGGGCTTTCTAATACAACGTCGCTGTATTTTTTAGGACAGAATCCAAGTACCGATGTAAATCTATTACCGGCAGGTACGTTCGGTGGATTATTACCATTAGGGGCAAGGAATATCGTATCTGGATTCCAAGGTACAACAGGAATTACTACGCAGCTTAACTATATTGGATTCAACAAACATACCATCACAGGCGGCACGGGTCTTATTTATAACTGGATTTCCGACGGCACCGACAAAATTAATTACATCATAACTCCATTCTTTGCCCAGCAGATTCCATTAACTGAGGCGTCGGTATTTGGAAGAGATCCATTGTTAGCGTCGAAAGAAAGAACAAACTACTATGCGCTGATTCAGGACGAGTGGAATTTTGCATCAGACTGGTATCTAACCACTGGCTTTCGCTACGATTATTATTCTGATGTATCGCCTGGTTATAGCCCGCGCATTGCTCTGGTGTGGAATGTCAATTTGAACCTGACAACAAAAATATTATATAGCCGAGCGTTTCGACCGCCTTCGTTTCTTGAGAAAAATCTACCACTGATTCCGGGCACTATAGTAAGGCCGGAGACTGTAAATACAGTAGAATTCCAGGTTGAAAACAAATGGGCGTCTGATTTAATAACTTCTGCTAATGTTTACTGGTTTAAGCAAGAGAACTTAATCACATCTACTAATTCAACTAGTATCACCCCGGTCGGCTTTCGAAATAGCGCCCCAATTGATGGGATTGGCTTTGAAACTGAAACAAAATACATGATAAATAGTAATGTGAACGTAGCCGTTAGCTACAGTTATCACGGGCTGCCATCCACTTCTTATACAGGCCTAATGCCGGAGCATATGGCAAAAGGCTTGATAAACTGGGACATTACAGATAACTGGGCAGTAGGGACCCAATTAAATTGGATCGGCGAACGGAAGAGGCCGTCCGATGATCCTCGTGGGAATTTAGCTGGCTATTTTACGGCTGGGCTAACATTATCAACGAAGATCACGAAACCACTTGAATTAACATTTAGAGTAAACAACATTTTTAATTCAACTCTAAAAGAACCAACATTGAATCCTATTTTATTCCCTGGTGATGAAGCGATTCTTGGTCGAACAGTCCTTGGACAAGTGAAAGTGACATTCTAGTGCTTATTTACTTAGCTAGGCTAATAACAAATCCCACAGGCGCATTAACCTCTATACACAATAAATACGGCGATTGTGTGCAAACATGCATTTTTAATAAGAGGCTTTTGTTTACTTCAAATCCCGCACATTATGAGGAAATATTCAATCAAGAAGCGAAAGGGCTTTTGAATAGGGATTCGCTTTATGAAGCAAAAAAGCCTATGTTCGGCGATGGACTTTTTAATAGCAAGGGTGAGACATGGACTAACCAGCGCCGACTAATGCAACCGATGTTCACAAAGCAAGCCATCGCAGAATGGCACGGCATTATGCTGGAAGAAGCGGCAAATGCCGTAGCGCGGCTTAAAAGCAATGGTTCGACTAAAGTAAACATATCAGAAGAATTAAAAGCAATCATTCAAAGCATTCTGATTCAGGTTATGTTTGGCCGGCTTAATTCATCAAATAGTGAAAAGTTATTGATGGCGGCTATTGACACTATTGTAAAGGGATTATTTCCCCATTTATTATCAGAGACGTTAGGCAAGGGAAAGCTCAAACGGCTTTTTGTCCTGCAAAATAGGAGAATGGAAAAAGCCATCAATCAATTCGTGGGCTATGTTGAGTCGAAAATCGATGAAATCGGGCCGGACGGGCATGAGTTAATTTCTCTAATGATGAAAGGTCGAGATAGAAATGGCTCACAGATGTCGAGAGCATTACTAAGGGATGAGGCGGTGACACTATTCTTGGCCGGACAAGACACTACAGTTAATACGTTGATATGGTTCTTCTATCTCATAGGAAGGCACGAGGTTGTCCATAAACGTATCACTAGTGAGATTATGGAACTCGAAGACGCTCCATTGACGCCAGAAACGTTGGAGCGGTTGACTTACACCAAGGCCGCACTTTATGAGACATTGCGTTTATATCCGCAGGCAATTGCTCTTAGTAGAGACACAGCGGAGACAATTACCGTAGGCGGTCAACGGATTCCAAAAGATACATCAGTGATCATGAGCCTGTATGCGACAAATCGTGATGGTAGGTGGTGGGATCGGCCGGACGAATTCAACCCAGAACACTTTTTGAACGGTGCAGCAACTCAGAGACATAAATACACGTTTCTTCCGTTTGGTGGGGGGGTGCATAATTGTGTTGGTCGACACTTTGCTGAGTTGGAAATGATGGTGATTATTGTGACAGTGTTACGAGCATTCACAATCCAGGTCAATGAAGATATTAACCCAACCGTTAGTATCACGTACAAACCTGAGAGGGATGTAATAGTGTCAGTTACTCCAAACGTTAACGCCAAAATAGGTATGTGAGAGCCGTCTAATGAAAGCGATTGTTGCTTCAAGCGATTACGAAATTAGTAATGCAATCTCCAATCAATTAAGGAATGTAACCGGGGTTAGCATATCCGTTATTGAGACAACGGATGATTTCATCGAAGCCCTGAAAGGCGATGAATATGACGTGATTATTTCGGATTATTCCTTCGATGGCGTTGATATATGGCAACTGACGAAACTGGTAAATTCGAAGCAATTGGCTAAGCATGCTTTACCCATCTATTTGCTTACTGAAACGTGCGGCACAGAAATACCACCAATTCTCGCGAAGGAGCATCACTTCAAAGTGATCTCTCTAAATGACTTAACAGAAGTTCTACATAATGCTGAAAAGTTCGGATATTCACGCGGTCAGCGTGGACAATTGCGGGCAAGCATCCTGGTCATTGAAGACGACGACGATGCTTTGGATATTGTATGTGAAGCGCTAAAGAGCGATTACGATATTGACAAGGCACAAGACGGTGAGGAAGGTCTTTCTCTTTGGAAAAAGAAGCGTCACGATCTTATCTTGCTTGACTATATGCTTCCGGGTCGTAAAGGCGACGAGGTACTATTGGAAATAATGGATATTGACAAAAATCAGCCGATTATCGTAATGACGGCATTCGATAAGCCTGAATATAATAAAGATTTTATTCTAAACGGGGCTAGTCAATATTTACCAAAACCATATACATTGGCGGATTTAAGGGCGCAATGTCTTAGTTTAATATGTAAGTCGAAACTAATCTATCAAGATTATTACTACGAACAACGACAAAGTAAGCTAAGAAGCCTAGTTTATGAATTAGAAAGAGAGTTAGAGTGTAGCGATAAAGAGAAAACGCGGCGGATAATTGAAACGATGAAAATGAATTTGCCTCACAACATATCCGAAGACGAACAGTCTAAACTCTGGGATTCGGGAGTCTTACCGTAAAAATAGTGCCGGACACGATATTCGGCTCAACGGAAATGTCACCATTTAAACGTTGTACAAATTGTTTTGTTATTGCGAGCCCAAGGCCATGCCCCCCATGTCGGCGGCTAAGGCTCATGTCCACTTGCCACCACGCATCAAAAATTTGATCGCAATACTCAGCCGGTATTCCACAACCAGTATCGGTAACCTGAATGATCAAGAACGCCTGGCTAAATCGCCAGTTTAATGTGATAACACCGTCTACTGTAAACTTGCAAGCATTGCTCAACAAATTATTGAGAACGTGCCGCAATACTTCGCTATCGGACACAAACATTGCCTCAGCGCCAATTACCTCAATTCGGTTACGATTACGGGTAAGCAAAGGAGCAACATTCTCCACACAATTATGCATCAGTTGGGCGACGGCAACAGGGCTAAGCGCAACTTCATAACGATCAGCCTCAAGCTGTGCATGTAACAAAATATTGTCGATCAAACTATTCAAGTCATTAACGCGAATCAATGCCTTAGTATGTAAAGCCCGGTTTTCTGAATACATTGGATCGTCCGGTAGACGCTCAGCCAGTAGCTGCAAATACCCGCCGATTGCGTGTAAAGGGGTTTTCATCTCATGACTTACCATTGACATGATCTGCGCCTTGTAAACGTTAGCCGTTTTACTGCTTTCAAGTGCGATTTTCAAAGCACTTGTTCGTTCCTCAACACTTTTCTCTAATTCGGTTTCGGTTACTTCTATGTTAGCCAACATTTCATTTAGCGTAATTCTCATGTTATTGATTTCCGGTGAGCCAGAGAAGTGAACGCGATTTCCGCGCTCACCAATACTTACCTTATTAAGAACCGTTGCCATTTCCATCAGAGTGGAAGTAAACAATCGAGACAGCCTCCGGACGATAACAATAAAGAATAAAGAGAAAATCAAAGTAATCAATATTGATCCTAGTAAAAGCTTCCTCATTACTAGGTCATACTCGGCCTTGGATATTACAAGTTCGACATATCCTAAATAAATGTCTTGGTATATAGGGGAATAGAAGCACCATGAATCTCTGTTATCCACATAACGAAGTTCGTCTATACTAATCAACTGCACTACATTGCAGGAATACCGTGATCCATAAGATGCCAACGGTTCACCATGATTATTGTAGATCGATGCGCCCAATACGTTTTTGTCAGAACCAAAACTATGCGCGACTGATTCTGACTGCTCTGTTGAGCCCAAAATAACTGCATATATAGCGGATTCAGCAAACGTTTTTGTGTGTTCTCGCCAATAGTGACTGGTGTAGTCATTGATGTAATTGGATATTAGTTTATGCATGAATCCAATTAAAAAGCATGACGATAAGATAATAGAAACAAAAATCAAAAGATTGAACCGCTGTTGCAGGTTATAGCGGTCGAGCACTTTCATTTTATTTTAAGAGCAAAAGACTCTAAAACAACGGGGGAAAACTCAAGCGAAAGGTGCTGCGCAACTCGCCTATTCAGCGCGAATTTAATGACCCTTATGTTTTCGTAGACAGGACCCGGATGGCCTACTAATCGACCTAATTGCTCTCCGAGGGCGAAGTCATCTGGATAGGCCGCGATAAGAGCGCCATTTTCCAAATGACTCAGATTGGTTGATAAGAGGATGAGGCGTTTGTCCCATGCAACCTTCGAGACTTCATACAGAATGTTCTTTGGTAAATTCGCGGGAATGAATACTGCGTCAGAGGCCGATACTTCATCTAAAAGGCGGCCAAGAACACGAATTGTGTCTAGCGAATCTACTCCTTCTCTTAGTTCAATGGTTGTAGAAGACTTTAAATTAGAGGGTACATAATCAATGGTCTGAAAGTGAGCCTGTTGCACAATAAAAAAGCGTTTGACCGTAGGTAATAGCCTAGATAAGTGTTCAACCAAAATGCGATTATCAAGGGCCAGGCCCACGCCGCTGTATTCAGATTGATTAAAGTACATCAAGCCGGCCAGTGTCCGTTCTCGATATTCCGTTTTATATATGGTGTCAACGATGCCTTTACCGAGCGCGATTATCCTGTCGGCATGGGCCGCATCCAGCAATGAGAGTAAATTATTGTTGTCGGTAGTAGTCTCAATCCGTTGCGCATTACTATTGATTTTTTCGATACCAGCGATTACCTGAGCATACGCCGGATTTGCCAAGCCATCCGCCGAGTAAACTATGACTACTTGAGGATCCTTGGCGAATGTTGAGCAACTGATAAAAAAAATACTTGCCTTCAGTATCTTACAAATCTCTTTCCGCATTTATCATCTTTAGCTGCTTCAATTCCATAATCAACGGCATCAGTTCATGCCCAGTTAAATCCCTCATTCGCCAATATTTTGCGGACTGTTCGCCTTCTAACCAAATGGTAATGGCATGAACAGTTTTTTTTGCCAAATCTATTGCCATACGCGGCTGCATTGTACGTTGGCTTATCTTATGACGATGAATAACCTTCAACAAACATTCAACTGGGTCAGCTAAACCATCCTTTGTTGTTCCTTGACTATCATTTAATTTTTTCAAGAACTCAGTAATTGGCTTATTTAAACCAAGCATTATCATCGCTCCAGCTAAAACACCAGTAGTAAAAATATCCGACTTAGGAGATAAGCTATCGACTAAGACTAGTTCACTCTTAAATACCTCAATAGCCTTTTTCATATTTATATCTTCACGCTCTCTAATTGATCTTTTGTCCTGTAGAGAGCGTTGGCGACCACGGAGTGCTATATGAATAGCTTCATTGATAAACCCATTCCGAAGCCGCTCGGACGCAAAGACCAGTCCCAGCTCGTTATAAGCCTCTTTGACAACCTCATGCGCTGGTAGTGACTCAAGACGCTTCATCTTGGCGTCAATACATAGCGCCTCATAATCAGCCTCGGTCATTTCAAATATCATGGCCGTGAGGTAATCGGGTTTTGGAAGTCGCCCCTTAAGCCACGCGTTCTTGCGCCGGTTCCCGGTTAATTTGAAGAGCGTATCACCGACCTTCACCAGTACCACGGTGACCGCATAGGCATACAAAGACGAAATATGCTGGACAAAACCGTCGCTATCGCTTGCATCAATATCAAAGAACTCAGGTTCGCGTATTTCAAGCCACTCCTCGAAAGACAACCGCACAACGGCGCAACCTAAGTCGCTAATAGGATAGACCATTTCCATAAAGCATAATAAAAAAAGTTAATGTATTTGCTATCGTAAGTCGTTGTTGATAATATTTTTTTCGCCGTTAATAGCATGTCTAAAACATGATGCGCCGAACGCCCCACGCCAATAGCGGCACGCGAGAGGATGAGCACTACGAAATTTTAGCGGCTAAAAAATCGCAACCGACACGATATTACATAACGGAAGTTAATTGCCCTAACAAAAAGAACGGAGTTTTTAAAAAAACTTAAAAGTGCAACGCATATTGTGTTGACTGCATAGGCAGATTGTAATAGAGTGCAATGCAACTTGTTAAAAGTGCATTGCAAACTAAGTAAGTCGCACGGTTGAGCGGTGTGGCAACGATCAGAGAGGATAACGATGACCCACGAAACACATTTACACGAGTCAGTAGGTGACAGGGCAAAGGTAAAGTTAGAACGCGACCTAGGCCCCATCATTCTGTCCGCTTTAGCGGATCCTAAAACCGTTGAGGTGATGCTGAATGCTGACGGCAAACTGTGGCAAGAACGACTAGGCGACAAGATGAAATGCATAGGCACCTTATCCGGCAGCAAAGGTGAAGCAATTATAAAAACTATTGCGGGTTTCCACGGCAAGGAAATCACTAGGTTAAAACCAATCTTAGAAGGCGAATTTCCGCTTGATGGTTCAAGGTTCGCCGGTCAGCTACCGCCTATTGTTCCCGCGCCGACCTTTGCAATCAGAAAGAAGGCAGTTGCGATATTCCCCCTGGAGCAATACGCCTCAGACGGCATTATGACCAGCCGTCAATTCGATTCGATTACAAAAGCAGTCAAGGACCACAAGAACATTCTGGTAGTAGGGGGGACAGGATCAGGTAAGACGACGCTTGTAAACGCCATTATTAACAAGATGGTTGAGTTCGATCCCACAGAACGGGTGTTCATTATCGAGGATACCGGCGAAATTCAATGCGCCGCAGAAAATTACGTTCAGTACCACTCAACCATTGATGTGCCAATGACGCAATTACTGAAAACAACACTCAGGATGCGACCAGACCGGATATTAGTAGGGGAGGTGCGCGGACCTGAAGCGCTAGATCTGCTAATGGCCTGGAATACCGGCCATGAGGGCGGAACCGCCACACTTCATGCAAACAATGCAAAAGCGGGGTTAGACCGTCTCGCGATGCTTATCAGTATGAACCCCGAATCACCAAGACCAATTGAACCGCTGATTGGCGAAGCGGTACATGTAGTTGTCTTTATCGCCAAAACCCAAGAAGGCCGTCGTATCCAAGAAATCATAGAGGTTTCGGGATACAGGGACGGTCATTACATAACCGCAAATCTTTAGGAGTTAAAAATGAATGCACTCGCCAACCGAATGCAAACCGCACCGCTAGTTTTGTTAATGGCATTGGTTTTTTTTATACCGGAACAGGCAACCGCCGCCGTAGGTGATGGTGGAGCGTTACCGTATGAAGATTGGCTTACAAGCCTTCGAACATCAGTAACCGGGCCCGTAGCATTTTCCTTGTCCCTGATTGGAATTATCGTAGCCGGCGGTGTGCTGATATTCGGCGGGGACTTAAACGGATTTTTCCGGACACTGATTTTCATCGTGCTGGTTATGGCGCTTCTTGTCGGTGCGCAAAACGTGATGACTAACGTATTCGGGCGCGGCGCAGTAATCATGCCATCGTCTGACGAGGCAGGCGCACAACTCAGAATTATGGGTATCGGGGTAGCGCAGTACACCAAGGAAGTGGCGGTAAGCCTGTTCGCAATCGCCTTATTAGTAGGGCTTCAACTGCGTACATCAAAAGAAACTGACCAATCATTGACTGTGGTAGGTGAAAAGTAATGGCCTTACGCGCGATTCCTATCCGCAGAGCGGGTAACAGAGACAACTTGTTCATGGGCGGGGATCGCGAGTTTGTGATGTTCTCCGGCCTTGTGGCCGGAGCACTAATTTTCTCCGCTCAAGAACTGAGGGCCGCCATCGTCGGGATAACGCTATGGCTGTGTTCGTTATACCTAGCGAGGTTAGCGGCCAAATCAGATCCCAAAATGCGATTTATCTATCTAAGACATTTGCGGTATCGAGGTTCGCGGGTAGGCAATCTACGAGGTTATTACCCGGCGAGAAGTACCCCGTTCCGCGAAAATCCAAACAGCCAAGGGAAACAATACAGATGATGATCGAGGCCATAACATTCACGATAGCTTTACTGGGGATTACGTTAGTCGCAATCCTCGCCAGAATGATATACAGGGCGGACAAGGATCGCAGGTTAAGTCAACATCGATCAAAAAACGCCAGTGTTGCCGACTTGTTGATTTATGCCGCCGAAGTCGACGACGGCATTATTGTCGGGAAAGATGGATCATTTTTAGCCGGCTGGCTTTATACGAGCGATGATAACGATAGCTCAACGGAAGCGCACCGCGAATCAATATCAGCTAGGTTAAATCAGGCCATATCCAGACTAGGTAGTGGCTGGATGATCCATGTCGATGCCGTGCGTCGTCCTGCGCCTTCATATTCGGAACGCGGCTTATCGGCCTTTCCTGATCGGATTACCGCAGCTATTGACGAAGAGCGACGGAAGCTATTCGAAGGGCTAAGCACCATGTACGAAGGGTACTTCGTCGTGACATTGACGTATCTTCCTCCTGTACTCGCTGAGCGTAAGTTTATTGAACTGATGTTCGACGATGACGCAAAAAAACCGGACGCCAAGGCATACACAACCGACCTAATCGAACACTTTAAACGCGAATGCCATAACATAGAAACGCGATTGTCGGCGGCGGTCAATCTGCGCCGTCTTAAAGGACATGAAATTGTCAATGAAGATGGGACAACAGTCATTCATGACGATCTATTGCGCTGGTTGCAATTCTGCATTACTGGGAAAAATCACCCGGTCCAACTGCCGACAAATCCTATGTATCTCGACTGCTTAATTGGTGGTGAGGATTTACTAGCCGGTGTAATCCCCAAGATCGGTCGAAAGTACATCCAGGTTGTGGCAATTGAAGGATTCCCACTTGAATCGACGCCAGGGATGCTTACCGCTCTTGGTGAGTTACCAATCGAATACCGCTGGTCGTCACGGTTCATTTTCATGGACCCGCATGAGGCAATCAGTCATTTGGAAAAATTCCGTAAAAAGTGGAGGCAAAAAGTCCGCGGTTTCATTGATCAAGTGTTCAATCTTAATACGGGCCCAATTGATGAAGACGCACAAAATATGGTGGACGATGCACAAGCGGCGTTAGCCGAAGTCAACAGCGGCATAGTAGCCCAAGGCTATTACACCAGCGTTGTAGTGTTGATGGACGAGAATAGAAAACTTGTACAGGAACTGGCCCAACAAGTAGAGAAGGCTATCAACAGACTAGGGTTTGTCGCCAGAATCGAAACCATCAACGCAATGGAGGCCTATTTAGGTAGTTTGCCTGGTCACGGCGTCGAGAATGTTCGCCGCCCGCTATTGAACACCATGAATCTGGCAGACCTGCTGCCAATTAGCACGATCTGGACCGGGCGCGAATATGCACCATGCCCAATGTATCCGGCTCTTTCACCACCGATTATGCATTGTGTAACACAGGGCTCAACACCATTTAGGCTTAATCTCCATGTTGGTGATGTCGGGCATACCTTCATGTTCGGAAGAACCGGTGCCGGTAAGTCTACCCATCTCGCCATACTCGCCGCACAGTTACGCCGCTATCAAGGGATGCACATTTTTGCATTCGACAAAGGGATGTCTTTGTACCCATTAACAGAAGCAATACATGCAACGAGTGGCGGACATAGCGGCAAACATTTCACAGTCGCCGCCGACGACGAAAAACTGGCCTTTTGCCCTTTGCAATATCTGAAAACCAAAAGTGATCGTGCATGGGCTATGGAATGGATCAATATCATTCTGGCGTTAAATGGCTTGAATACATCGCCAGCTCAACGAAATGAAATAGGTAATGCCATCATCAATATGCATAACAGCGGCGCTAGAACATTATCCGAATTCACGGTCACTATTCAAGACGAGGCTATTCGTGAAGCGCTTAAACAATACACGATTGATGGCGCAATGGGGCATTTACTGGATGCGGAAGAAGACGGGCTAGAACTAACCGATTTCACGGTTTTTGAAATTGAAGAGTTAATGAACCTCGGGGATCGATATGCGCTTCCAGTGTTGTTATATCTCTTTAGGCGCATCGAACGATCATTAACCGGCCAACCAACTGCAATTATTTTGGACGAGGCATGGGTAATGCTTGGCCATACGGTATTTCGCGAAAAAATTAGAGAGTGGCTAAAGGTACTGCGGAAAGCGAATTGTTTCGTTCTGATGGCAACTCAAAATTTATCGGACGCCGCGAATTCGGGCATCCTCGACGTAATTATCGAATCAACTGCGTCGAAAATCTTCTTGCCAAACATATACGCAAGGGAGGAAGACGCAACCGCACTATATCGTCGTATGGGGCTTAACTCCAGGCAAATTGAGTTGTTGGCGACGGCCATCCCCAAACGACATTACTACTACGTCTCCGAAGAAGGCTGCCGTCTCTACGATCTTGCGTTAGGCCCACTCGCTTTGGCGTTTGTAGGTTCATCGGATAAAGACTCTGTAGCAGCTATTAAAAAACTCAAATCGACTCATGGGCATGAATGGGTTGATGAATGGCTCGGTAGAAAGGGGTTAAGCATTGAAGATTACTTGGAGAAAGCAGCATGATTTTTAAAAGAAAAGACCCTAAAGCGGATCCCAGAAAGCGCCCGGAAGTTCTGGTTGGTGGTCGCAGAGCTGGAGAAAACGAAAATCCTTATTTGTCGGCAAGACGAACATGGAAAGATCACACTCAAGGTGTGATAGCTACACGGCAGGCCTGGCAAATAATGGGGATTTTGTCCTTGTTAGTGGCGTTAACCGGAGTTGGCGGAATGATCCATATCGGTCAGCTATCGAAATTTGTGCCTTATGTCATACAGGTAGACAAACTAGGACAAACCGCCGCTGTCGCCAGAGCCGACCGTGCATCACCAGTGGATGGGCGAGTAGTTGCATCTGCCGTATCAGCCTTTATCTCGAATTCTCGAATAGTCACCATAGACATCGCGCTACAACGAAAAGCCGTTATGGATGTTTACGCAATGTTAGCTCCTGGGGATCCATCGCTACAAAAAATGACTGAATGGTTGAATGGCACCGAAGAGTCTAGTCCGTTTAAACGCGCGATAAAGGAAATGGTAAGCGTAGAAGTGGTGAATGTCCTTGCCCAAACCCCAGACACATGGGAGGTCGATTGGATTGAAACGACCCGCGACCGGCAGGGTGTCGTTACCGGCAAACCTGCATTCATGAGGGCATTAGTCACCATTAAAGTCGTTGAGCCAACGCCGGCCACAAGCGAAGAGCAAATCCGTAAAAACCCAATCGGTATTTACGTGAAAGACTTTTCTTGGTCCAGACAACAACAGTTTTAACCGAACGAGGGAATTCTATGAAAAAGCAATTTAGAGCAATGCTAAAGATAGCAATGGCGCTATTTGTAATGCAGTCCGCCGAGGCCGAGCCGGATATGGCGGATATGTACTTTGCAACGAAAAACCCAACATTAACCAAGCAAGAAAAACAGGCGATTGCGATAGCGGAAAAGTGGAAAGCGAGTAGTGCAACCGGTATGGCACCAACCAGCGGACAAAACGGTACGATCACTTTTCTTTATGGCGCTCAACAACCAAGTATCGTCTGTGCAGTTCTCCAGGTGTGCGACTTATCGTTGCAGCCTGGCGAACAAGTAAACGGGATAAATCTCGGTGACACCGCAAGATGGACCATTGAACCCGCGATAGAAGGTAGCGGTTCGAACGAAGTACAACATCTGATTATCAAGCCACATGATGTTGGGTTGGAAACATCGCTATCGGTGACAACCAATCGCCGGGCCTATAACTTGCAGCTACGATCACACCGCACACAGTACATGCCCAAAGTGGCTTTTACTTATCCCGAGGATGCGATGGCGAAATGGAATGCAATCGTCCATAAAGAACATAAAGAACGCCAAGAAAAGACCATTCCTCAAACCGGCGAGTATTTAGGGGATCTGAGCTTCGATTATGAAATCGAACCTAATGGCCCAATTTCATGGACTCCAGTTCGCGTTTATCACGATAAGCAAAAAACCATAATTCAAATGCCGGAAACAATGGCCCAAACCGAAGCACCGACATTGCTTGTTGTGCGCAGGGAAGGGGGGGTGTTCGAGGACGATGAAACCGTGATGGTGAATTATCGGGTACAGGGCGACCGTTACATTGTCGACACTGTATTCGATAGAGCAATCATGATTGCAGGTGTTGGTTCAAATCAAGACACCGTAACCATTCAACGGGTGAAATAACATGATCAGGATATTAGCGTTCGTCATCAGTATTGCCGGACTGTTTGGATGCGCAACTGAACGATTCGGCAATTTCGAATCCAATGCGCCTTCTGGGCTTCATGAAGGCATTGCGACCGATACCATTCAGCAGCTGGAAAAGGTCTATCCACCTGCTCAAACTCAATTCAATTTCGGCCAAGTGGTTCCAAAATCCGACCGATTTGGCATGTTGTTGCTGGAATCGCTGAGAGCAAAAGGCTATGCAGTGAAGGAATATAGCCCGAAATCAACTGCCACCGGCGCTGGACTGAGATTCCAGTACGTCATTGACAGGCCATCTAATACGCCAGATTTGTATCGTCTTAAGCTCAAGATCGACGACGTTACGTTGACTCATGCTTATGAGGCAAAGAATAACACCGCCTTGTCAGCAGGCGCATGGGCAAAAATGGAGTAAAGCAATGGAACGTACAGCAGATACCGTCAATGAAGATTATATGTCGCCGGAAATGTCACCGGATGAGCCAGAAGCCGGTCACGGCGTTCGCCGGGTCAATAACTTGCCAGTGCTTATTCTGGGCGTCGCCATCTCAATATTTTTGATCATAATGGTCCTTGTTGCAGCCGACCGGGCAAACCAGCAGAACAAACCCGATATAGCAGATCGGCAGAAAGGCGGGAACGCCAATATGTTGGCAAAGGAAATAGTCGGCAATAATCTGGGAGGCATTATTCCCCCTGAAACTAAACCGCAACCAGAGCCGCAAGCGGAACCTACACCGCCAGTCAAAATTGTTCGGGCCGATATGCCGCCTACACCCCCAGCCGCCGCGCCCAATAGAGCCCGTACCCCGGAAGAGGATGCAGCCGCACGTATTGCCGCAATGAAGCGTCAACAATTTGAAGATGCAATTAAGGCAAAAACGATGGTAACGGCAGTTTCCCCGCGTAGCGCCGGCTCACCTCCAACCGTCGTTTCAGCATCACAAGTTCAGACAACAAGCCGAGACGGAGTACTCGCGAAGCTGGCGGCGGTCAGAGAGCAAATGACGGACGCAGACCCGATGACCGCATATAAGAAACGACTTTCGGCATTGCAAGAGTCTGGAATTATGGAAGCAGGTGGGGAAGGCGGGATTGGCAGCAATGAACTATCGCCGCAACTCGTTAGTTCCGAAGGCACGGGTGACAAAAACAACATCAATCAATTCGGGAAATCAGGATCAAGCGATAGATGGCGACTGGACTCATTACCAGAAGCGCCCAGAACGCCATTCGAACTGAGAGCCGGTTTCATTATCCCTGGAACGTTAATTTCTGGGATCAATTCCGAGTTACCTGGGCAGATTATGGCCCAAGTTTCACAGGACGTGTTTGATACGGCAACCGGAAAATATTTATTGGTTCCGCAAGGCTCCAGATTGGTTGGTGTTTATTCAAGCGAAGTGGAATACGGTCAATCGCGTGTTCTTGTTGCATGGCAACGTATCGTCTTCCCCGATGGCAAGGCGATGGATATTGGCGCAATGCCGGGGGCCGATAGCGCGGGATATGCAGGATTCACGGACCAAGTAAATCATCACTTTGTTCGTATATTTGGTTCCGCACTGCTGATGTCGGCGATTACTGCCGGAATTACTTATAACCAGCAGCAGAACCAGCAAAACAACGGATACACGGCCCCTAATGCCAACAGTGCGATGAGTAATGCACTCGGACAACAACTAGGCCGTGTGACCTCCCAAATGATCGCGAAAAACATGAATATCGCGCCGACTCTGGAAATAAGACCCGGCTATCGATTCAACATTATCGTTACGAAAGATCTAACGCTAACCAAACCGTATCAAGCATTCGACTATTAAGGTTCACACCATAGGAGTAAGTTATGAAAAACAACAGCATTTTAGCCGCTAAAAAATTGATGTTAGGCTTGGTGATCGCTACAGCAATGTTCGCACCAACGATTTCACGTGCGGGCGTTCCAGTAATTGACGGCACAAATCTGACGCAAAACGTTATGACTGCCGTTGAAGAAGTCGCTCAGACATTGAAGCAAGTGCAGGAATATGCCACTCAACTGGAACAGTATTCAACGCAGTTGCAGCAATACGAAAATATGCTGCAAAACACTGCATCTCCAGTGGTCAATATCTGGGATAGAGCGACCGCAACAATGGGAAGACTTCGCGGAACCATTGATACCGTCACTGGTTATAAAGACAGGTTCGGAAACCTAGATAACTATTTGTCAAAGTTTAAAGACATCAACACTTATAGAGGCTCAGCATGTTTTAACGGCGAGGCCTGCACGGAAGCCGATTTAGCCGACTTACGCGATTCTGTTCACCTTGGTTCTGAGGCGCAACAAACAGCAAACAAAGCCGCAATCGAAGGCCTGGATAGCCAACAAACCGCTTTGGAGGCCGATGCCGCAACGCTTGAAGATCTTCAAGCGGCGGCACAAGGTGCCGATGGTCAAGTCAAGGCAATCGGTTATACCAATCAGCTCGCCAGCCAACAGGCCAATCAGCTTCTGCAAATTCGCGGGTTGTTGATTGCGCAACAAAACGCCGACATAACCCGAAATCAGGCTCTTGCAAATAAGGAAGCACAACAACAAGCGGCATCAGACAAGGCCCACGTTGTGCCGTATGCATACGGCGATAATGCAGGCTGGAGCATCAGGTAACTCCACATGTCCATTAAATATATCCTGGTGGTGATACTGATCGTGTCCGCGATTGCAACAACCGTAAGCAACTGGGACGGTCTTTTTAATCGCGGCGATGACATTTTGCCGGTCGCGGAGGAAGCGGAATCAGACACTGACACTGACACTGATGGCGAAGAGTTTGTTGTCAATGAAATAAATTGTCGACATGAAAATCTTGCTCGCATTGTGAATGAGAAAAAGCGGCGTCGACTAGCGTCGGCTTGTGCTCGCCGGGTGACGTTCGGTGCTGCCAACAATCGAAATTGGACGATCAAATGAATAAACAAATGTTATTGATTGCTACCATCCTGATAGCGTTATCTACTGACGCCTTAGCGGCAATAGATGGGCCGAACATTATGGATGATGTTCAAGGACGATTCGCCGCAGCAGCAGCCGGATGGGCCGACGCCATAACTGCGAGAGCAACCTGGCTATTCTGGGTATTGGCCTTAATTTCTATGGTATGGACACATGGCTTTTTATTATTAAGAAAGGCCGATATTGGCGAGTTCTATGCCGAATTCCTTCGGTTCACGATCACCACAGGGTTCTTCTGGTGGTTGTTGAGTAACGGTCCTGCAATGGCGACCGGCATATTTGCATCAATGCAAACGCTAGGGT
The DNA here is from genome assembly GCF_040741385.1 of Methylomonas sp. HYX-M1. Taxonomy (NCBI): domain Bacteria; kingdom Pseudomonadati; phylum Pseudomonadota; class Gammaproteobacteria; order Methylococcales; family Methylococcaceae; genus Methylomonas; species Methylomonas sp. HYX-M1. The sequence continues at coordinate 89,041 of NZ_CP160406.1, read as the reverse complement.
CAAATGCGGCCGGCCTCGGAGTGGTAACACCGTCTGGCATTATTGATGCTGGATTCCAGGTGTTTGGCAAAGCAATTACAGCATCCTCCATCTGGGAACCAGTCGAGGGCGCTGCGCTGATTATCATGGGAGCGGTCGTACTGGTAATAATGGCCCTGATTGCTACGAATATGCTTGTGCTCTTTATTAGCGGCTGGATCCTTGCTTATGCCGGTGTGATTTATCTGGGCTTCGGCGGTGGCCGCTGGACTACGGACATGGCAATTGGCTTTTACAAAACGGTACTGAACGTCGCCATACAATTGATGGCAATGATTCTGATTGTCGGGATTGGGCAAGCCTTTATCAATGATTATGTCGCGGCAATGGAGGCCGATATGACCTACGCGGATATGGGCTCGTTTCTAGTCGCATCAGTGGTTTTATTGTTATTGGTCAACAAAGTGCCGCCAATGCTAGGGCAAGTCGCATTCGGTGGCGGAACTGGGGCACTTGGGCACGGATTTGGAGCTGGTTCAGCAATGGCGGCGGCGGCTACTGCCGGAGCCGCCATCGGCGTTGCTGGCGGGGCGATTGCCGCTGGAGCAACGAATATCGGAGGCGGTATTCAAGCCATTATGGCGGCGTCCAATAAAGCAGCGGAATTCGCCGGAAGTGGTGGGTCGGATTCAGCATCAAGGATGACCGCCGACTATCTACAAGGCGGCCAGAGCAATAGCGATTCATCATCCTCAAAAACGACGACACCGCTTGGTGAAGCAATGGGGGGAAGCAGTACGTCCAGCCGGGACAGCAACCCCAAATATGGCCCTTCAATGATAAAAAATCTGGCGACTGGTATTGGCGAAGTCGCAAAACAGAAAATCAGGGACAGAACCAGTAATACGTTCGGCGGCCAAGTCGCATCCGCAATTAGCAATAGCGGGCAAACAACACCCTCATTTGGTGGAGATAGCTTATCTGGATCCGATGAGGCAGTTGATCCAGCCGAAGAAGTCGCTGCATTCACTAACGGTAACAATAGCGGTAACGCGCAATCAGCATAACAGGTGAAAAATCATGAAAACGTTAAAACTTTGCATTATTGCAATCGGCATATTTTCCGCGTTAGTGTTTTCTCAACCGAAAACAGCTCGCGCGAATTTCTTAAACCAATGTCCGAGACAATAATATGCCCGCTATAGACATTCCTCCACAAAAACAAGAGCAGGTTGTTTGCGCGATTACTGCGGCAGAGAAATTTGATATACCAGCGAATATTGTGCTGGCTGTTGCCGAGAAAGAAGGCGGAAAACCGGGGCAATGGGTCAGGAATACAAATGGCACTTACGATGTAGGCCCGATGCAATTCAATACGTCCTACTTAAATCAACTGGCAAAGTACGGCATTACGCCAGAGGATGTAGCAAGCGCCGGATGCTACCCATACGATCTAGCTGCATGGCGGTTAGCTGTTCATATCAAAGACGATAAGGGTGACTTGTGGACCAAAGTCGCAAATTATCATTCAAGAACGCCTTATTACAATGGGATATACAAGGCGGATTTGATGGTACGAGCCAACAAGTGGGCCGATTGGCTAGATGTGGTTCTAAAGGGTGGAACTTTAGAGGTCCATCAAGCAAGGAAGACGGAGCCGGCACCCGCTCAGAGTCAACAGAATATCTTAACGGCGCAGTATCAAAGGCCGATGCAAATGCAGACGGCCACAACTTACATCCCTCGCAAAATTATGGTTAGCGCCGACTAACTGTCTCATTTTAGCCGCTAAAAAAGGAAGAATAGAATGAACTATCCACGTGTAGTTGTGGCAGATGGCACCATTGAAGCCATCAAGTGGTTTTCACTGATCCTTATGATTATCGATCACACCAACAAATATTTATATAAGGGCGGCATTCCTGTTTTATTCAACATAGGCCGCTTAGCGATGCCGTTATTTGTTCTGGTTCTCGCGTATAACCTTGCAAGGCCAATGGCGTTCGAGCGTGGCGTACATATCCGGATTATTAAGCGATTGGCGTTGTGTGGATCGTTGGCAACCCCGGCCTTCCTTGCTTTGGGCGGATTACTGGCCGGATGGTGGCCGTTAAACTTTATGTTTGCGTTGTTGGTTCTCACGCTCACCATTTATTTAATCGAGCATCAAACGATCACTGGCTACCTAGCTGCGGCGGTAGTGTTTTTACTTGGTGGCTCAGTGGTCGAATATTGGTGGCCTGGTCTTATTCTTGGCTTATCGGCGTGGTGGTATTGTAAAACGCCACAGCTTGCCCCGGTAATTATTGCAACTATATCCATTCTGTCATTACGTCTAATCAGTGGCAATTACTGGGCCCTGGCGGTATTACCGGTTGCATTGATAGCTTGTTTAGTGCGATTGCCCGTTCCGCGTGTCCAATGGGCGTTCTATGCCTTTTACCCATTGCACCTAACCGCTCTGTGGATCATTTCCATGACAGACACAACTTTCACCAACCTATAAGGAAGTATTTATGACCATAAAGCGCCTAGTCATACTTGCGTCATTTATGACGTTCGCAAACGTCGCAAAAGCGCAAACATTCCATATTGAGCCGATTACCTCAAACACGGTAGCCGATGTCGGCATCATTGAAATGCCACGATCAAATACCGTAACAGTCTTATTTGATAATCGGAGCATTACTTTTCGTCCTAGCATTAACGATTCGTCGGTTTTGGACGACGCCAAGAATGCCGCATTGATAACGGTTCGAGGCCGGACCAGTACGCCAATCCCGAGCGCTAAGGACGAGCAGCTTGCATTATCAAGGGCAGTATCCGCTAGAAATTACTTAATAGAGCGTGGCGTGTCTCCTTTGAAAATTCACGTGAATTACGCTTCCGGATCTGATTTTATCGCAGACAATTCAACACCCGAAGGGAGGCGTCAAAACCAGCGGGTGGAAATTGAACTGGTGTACGTCACACCGACAAGCAGTTACTCGTCAGTCACCCAATAGTAGGAAAGTACTTTGCCTACCCACAGTAACCTTGCCGGCACTTTTTGCGGTTTTACCAATCGCGCATTCAACCTTAAATTAAGCGATAATTGTTATTCTGTCCGTATGAACAATACGCCCCAGCAATGGTTTTTTACAATCAGAGAAATATATGGCAGCACTAGTAGAAGGCAAAGTAAAGTGGTTCAACGATGAAAAAGGCTTTGGTTTCATTGAACAAGCCGGCGGCAAAGATGTCTTTGTCCACTTTAGTGTGATCCAAGGCAGCGGTCGGAAAAGCCTGAAAGAAGGCCAGCGCGTGACCATGGAAGTGACCGCCGGGCCCAAAGGCCCACAAGCTGAAAACGTGACCCCTTTATAAGCATCTATTCATTGGCTAGCAAAGAGCGAAACCAGACCCGATGTAAATGCTTGTTTTTATTATAAAATTAAGCGGTTAATTTCCATTATTTAACATAACCTATCTTATGCGAAGTCGCACTTGTTAGTGCAATTAACGGAACTGGTATTGTCCCGGTGAAAAAATTCAACGCCTCTTTATTTGGTGCTGGCCATTTTTCAAAGTCCTTTTGCAGAGGTAGACGCCGGCGGGCCGACGTCACTCGTCTACATCATCAAAAATACTGCGGCTGACACCATTGCTCACACTCGGTTCATCAACTGTGATTTCTCGCGAAGTTGAGCTATCCGCCTCCGTTGGATTTTCGTCAATCCACTCTTGAACCTGCAAACGCTCTCTTTTGACAATGTTACTGATACGCCGACTCTGGGGATACGATTCTGTGATAGCAGAGAGTAATTGTGTGAAACGCCTCATATGCCATTCAGGGTCATCATCCGGAGCACGGTTTGCTTGATGTTCAAGACGTACCTCCTCGATACGTGGCAGCACCTTAGTACGAACCGCCTCCCGTAGTCTGCTAAGTTCCTTGTCGTTCAACAGCGAACGCAATTCCGGATCGCTCAGGACACGAGCGTCATCGCCATCACAAGCATATTTACTGACATTTTCGGCCAAAGTTCTACGCCTGTCTTCTGGCAGGAGGTCGAGCTTGAACAAGCGAATAGCAAGGTCGATTTCGACGGAGAAGTCCAAGTAAAGCATAGGCTCAACAATCGACTCAATCAATTTCCGGTCAGCCGCGAGATACGCCTCCAGAAATTGCTTGTTGCACCGCCGGGCCAGGAAGCCTAGCAATTCCCGACGAGCCCCCCATCCTGACATCCATTCGGTCTTATACGCTGAACTCGATTTAAACGCCACAAGTCGCTCAATTAGGAGGGCAAACAAAGAACTAGGAAGCACAACTGCATTATCAATGCCCATGTCTCCGCAGGTTATCTGCCGCATGAGCTTTTCGATGTCGCTACCGCGTACATATATCCCAAGAAGTTCCGGGCTCTCTCGAAGCATTGCAGAGTAGGCGTCGCCGATGGTCGGGTGCTTGAAAGTCCAAAAGGACTCTCCGTCCGAGGTCGCATAGACAGCAAGACTGCCACGCAGTGCTTCGAGCGCTGCTATACACGCACCAAGGTTGCTATGCAATCGCCTCAGCGCCTCATCTTCAACGGGTATCAATGAAATTGGACTAGGCAAGCGCCCATTGGACATATAAATTAATGCCAGTGCTGCCTTGCTATCCGTATCTAGTTCTTTACAGATGTCCATGAGGAATTGTTCGCGCTTGTCGACAAAGTTCGCCAAGCTCCATTCGGATAAGTACAAATTCTTGGTGAAGAAGGGATCTGCCAGTCTCCTGGCAATCTCCGGAATGAACCTATTGTGTTTCGCCACAGAGTCCAAATATGGCTTCACGGCAGCACGAAACTTAGGGGATTGCCTTCCCAGCTTCAGGTGGTTGTAGAGAATCTGCCGCCGTTCGTCCACCGAAAGATCATGGACATCAATGACAACTTGGCTCTCCTGGAACAAAGGAAAGACTCCTTCCTTCAATTCTTTCCGCGCACGGTTATAGATGTAGTCACGTGACGTCATCACCACACGGTTACCTTGGCGGAGTATCGTCTTCACCTCGTTAAGGATGTGGTTCCAACCTGAGACAAGAGGACTTTCGTACTGAGTTACTCCGAAGGCGTCGTCGATCCAAAATAGCTGGGACTTCTCATGCGGATTCCAACGCTCCACGACGGACTGCGGAGTCGCTAGCTTAACGACAGACGCGCCCCACTGGTCAGCAGATGACATCGCAAGTAACGAGGCTATTGTCGTCTTTCCTGACGCAGGCTCGCCAACGATAAGCACAAAACGATATACGTCGAGTGCTTTCGCTGCTTTCCGATAGGATTCCGTCAGAACGACCTTAGCCAGATCTTCGCGCATGGATTCGAGAACCGCCGCGGCCTGGGCATATGCTCGCTCGTCTAAGATTTGACTTAAGTCCCCGAGACCGTATACTCGTGGAACCATCATCCTTAAGCGCTTACTCTCACGAATCTGGTTTTCTAGCCAAGTGACGCCAAATATCCGGATGTCTTTGACACCAGCCTCGTTGAATTTCTCCTTTAGCTTCAGCTCAGTCGCACCGGAAACGCCGGCATTTGTCATCAAAATGTAGACGTCACACTCGCTCTTGTCTACCAACCGTCTGACCTTGCTGAATTCTTCTTCGAGATCCGATGGTGTGAGAGCGTATCCGGCTCGAGCAGTGAACTTGCATTGGATGACAAACCGACCAGAGAGCGACTCACCATTTTGTTGGCTCCAGATACCTGAGAACGCCCCATCTCGACCACCGTCATTCGTGTCTAGAAAGGACTGGACAGTTTGACCGAGTACCTCGCGCGAAACGGACAGGCAGAGTTGTTGAAAACTGTGCCAACCTAATGTGTGAAGATTAAACATGCAGGAACCGGTGTGGAAAAGCATTTGATAACTTCGGCCAGCTTGACCGTCTCGAGGTTAATCATCAGCATCTACTTCAGTGACGGCTCATCGCAGACTTGAAGGCTTTGGGTACTCGATACGCTTGATCCAGCTCAACTACGAGCCAGCTCAATAGTACGAAATTCCTGTCCAAGGAAACCGAACTTGTGTGCAAACAAACCCGCGATTTTTTCGTCCGCAGTCGCAAAGAAGAGTTGGCGGTCCGATTTCAAGACGAGGTTTCGTAGGTAGTCGAGAAACGATAAGGCATTCAGGTCGTCGATGTGTGAAATCGGATCGTCGAGCAAGATGACCTTCGGACCTTCCTTGACCTGAGCGTTCATCGCCAAGAACATAGAGAGGGCGTAAGCTGCCCGTTGTCCCGTGCTCACTTCGTTAAGCTGGACTGCGGCGTTGTTATCTCGCCTTCTCAAAGGGGAGAAAGCTTCGGCTGTCACTTGGTACTCCGCTGGCGCATGAATGCGGCTGAATATACTATCAGCCACTGTGTGGGTTGCTGCAACAACGGCTGCACTCGCGTCGTCGAGCGACTGGTTCTCGATAATATCGTCAAGCACCCGCTGCGATGCAGCTAGTCGTTCAAGCGCACCACGGGTGACACTAAGGCGTTCCGTAACCTGCTCCAACTGCGTACGTAGCGACTTCAAGTGCGTTTCGGAGTTGTTGTCACTCTGAATGGCGGCCAACACCGTTTTGGCCCCCAGCACGGCAGCTTCCAATGAGGCGTAAAGTGACATTAGGTCTGTTGAGGGTACTAAGCGCAGGAACCGGCGCACTTTATAGCAGACTTCTATGGCCCCCTGGGTCTGCCTGAGGCGAGCAAGTACCAGGTCCATACCTGATGACAGAGATTGCTCGCTGTCGATAGCCGCAGAGGCTAGATGACGCCTTGCTTCAGCGTTCCTACGGACATTGTCCTTGTCAATGACTGTTATCTCTTCGCGAACATCTCGCAGGTATTTTTCGATTCGCTGAGCAGCCTCAGCTATGTTCAAAGATCCTGTCTCTGGCTGGTCGTCTCCCTCGAGGGGGGTACACAGTTTCCTAACCGCTTCCAACGACAGGCCCGCCCGTGAGTAGCCATCGATCCCCGATTTTGCAGAGTGTCTTGCGTTAAGAAGTGTTTTTTGCCGCTCTATCAGGGTTGTTGACGCACGCTGGATAGCGCTGACGCTTACGGTCAAGCGACTGTCGGCGATGACACGCGAAAACTTTTCAAGTTGCTCTAACCAGGTCGTTTCTTGAGTGACAAGCTTCTGCCGATTGATGAGTTGTTCGATATTGTGTTTGAGCTCCGACGCTGCTGTGTCCGAAGGAGTCAATACGAGAGATTCCATATGGTGCAAAAGCTCACCAGGCCCGAACTCGGTACCACATACAGGGCAGTTGGCATCGGAATGCCGATGCTCAACGACCTTGCGAGCCCAGTCATGCAACTCTACCAGGGCGTTTTGCAATTGCGACTGCGTGCTCGTTAAAATGGTTAGGCGCTGCTGGGACTCCGTGATTTCATTGTGAAGCGCGTTTAGGGTCTTTTCAGACTCGTTGTGAGCTTCAAGAATCGTCTTACTCCCCCACATGGTCTCCCAACCTTCCGGTGGCTCAATGGTCGGCAGAGCCGAGAATGCCTTCGTATTCGATACGAGTTCATCGTTTGTTCGCTGTAGCGACTCCGAAAGCTGGACAAGTTCCTCAACTGCTGCGGGAGCTACAGCAGCAAGAGCTGCCTTTCTTGACTCAGCCAAGCTTTGCCGTTTCGCTAGTATGCTGCGGCGCTGCTCGTTCGTCTTGATGTGCGCGAGCTCCTCTCGCATTGCCTCTGACGCGGGGAGCAGAGTCTGCACATATTCAGCGGCGGACGCCTCAGTGATGGGGCCGCGCAGCCAGTTGAGCTGGCGAACCACGCCCAATTGCGAAGTCAGGTCTGAAAGAGACTCAACAAGTTGTTCTGATACGAGTTGCTTGTCTTTGGGGACACCTTGCCATCCAATCCGTTCTAAGTCCTTTAAAAATACAGCAAAGGCCGCATCGGATTGGCCTGGGATTGCTTCGAGCGAGTTAATTTCCTGCTCTTTGGCTTTCTGGTCCGATTCGGCAACGGCACGCACGGAGCGTTTGGCACGGATATCTTCAGCAATTGCTTTTCGCACATCTTGAATGCGCCGCCAAATCAAAGTGGCTTCGTGACCACTCAGCAGTGCGGCCAGACTGTCTGCGTTGCCGGTCAGAACCGCCCCAGGATCACCCTTGAGCAGAGAAAGCTCCGCCGCCGCGTCGGTGTTCAGAAAATTGAACCGCGCAAACTGGTTGGGCAGCTTGTTCTGGCGGCTGGTGTCATCACTTCCATACCAAAGCCGTTGGCGGGTCTTGAAATCGGATAAGGATTGTATTCCCGAGGTCTTGACGCTAACACCAGAGGCTAGGTGGCCTTCAACTGAGCTTTGCTCATGAGTCGGGGAACGTCGGTTTGCGCCGCAAAACAGAAACTCAAGGCTTTCCAATAGCGAAGTCTTGCCAACGCCGTTCGAGCCAAAGAGCAGATTCGCTTTACCAAGGCCTTCAAAATATTTTCGCCGAGGATAAGGTCGAAAGCTGCTTAGGTCAAGACTGGCCAAATGTGCTGATACGAGCTGATGGCTGGCTTCGAGCCCTGAGGTCTTTCTAGTGCGAACCGATTGTTTGGCCGTTCCTGTAGCAATGTTCCTTACGATGTTAGCGATAGGGCGGTCGCCATCTAGAATGTCCTCTAAGCCAACTGTACCTAGGCTTTCCGACCAGGATTGAACTATATCGGCTGTCACAGCCGACTTGTCGACAACTGCCACTGAATCAAGTTCTTCGAGGACACGGTCAAATTCGTCTTCAAAGACAACGTATTTGCGAGCATAGCATCTGTCGGCCTCAAGGTAGCTTTTGGTTAAGCTAAAGTCGGGGCTGCGGGCTGCTTCGCGACCAACTACAAAGTACAGATAGTTGTTCCAGCGAAGGTCCGGAGATGCGCCTTCGTCGAAGTAGGTTTGACCAATAACCTCATCAAGGTAACTGTTCAGGCTGCCAACGGTCTCAGGCAGATGATTGTTCAGGTCAAACACATAGGCCGCAAAATCCTGTTCACCTCGCCTGCGCACCCCACGGAGCACACCGGACGCGACCTCTGAAACATTTACAAGCCTCTTACCAATCCTCTCTTGAGCGTTTTGCAGATTCATTGTTGGGCTCCTTGTTGGTCATCGGCCACACGGCAAAATGATGGTATTCCAATATCAACAGGAGACTGCCCAGCGGGTTGTACGAACGATGAGTCTCGCGGACTGATATAGTGATTTGGTCCCATAGCGGTGCTGTAGAGGATGCAAAAACGTTCGACTCGCGTCGCATAGTGCTGCCGATTGAAGCTGTCCATCTGTTCCTGTGACAATGCGCGCTCGGGCTCGGGAGGTGGTCCTGCCAGCGCCTTGCGGGCGCGTTGGTCCAGCTTCTCTAGCTCTGTTAGGTCACCAATAAGCCCCGCGTGCACTATAGTTGCGACAGTTCCGTCGATAGCTACAACATTGCGATTAGGGAACTGCGGCGACCAATTGAAACTGAACCCTTGGCGCAACACTTCTACAGGTGCAGGCCATGGGTAGTTGTTCCCTCGCAGTTCAGCGATGGCTCGCACGGCACCTAGTCGTGCGGACCTGAAGCTCACCGCCTGAGATGCCGGATCTTGAGTCACAGTGACCCGTCGCACAATTTCCTGCTCGCATAGCTGCATCGAGTCAATGCGGTGGGGCTCATGCCAGTTGGCATTGGGGCCGAACTGACCTGCAGTGATGGCCATCGCTCGCTCGACCGAAATAGGGCTGAGCCGATACAGAGCTCGGACGTCTTCAAGGTCGATTTGAACTCCGCCCGCTCTGTCTAATTGTGCGTCGAAGCCATCATTAGGCAGTTCCTTTGGAGTACGAGGCTCAACCCAGTTACTCAAGTCTTGAGACCATACAAATGTTTTTAGCGCTTTAGGGCCCGAACGTATTGACTGAGGTTTGGGTACTGCGTGGTGATAGACTTTAGTTGCTTGAAGGAGAAAAATCCGCGGCCGATAGTGAAACTGCAATGCATGGACGCGAATTGGTTCGTGACGCGTGTAGTAGATGCCGTGCCTGTGATTCTCATTGATTCTGCCGTCGGTGGTATCAAACTCTGACGGAAGAAGATACCAAGCTGAACCGCAAATATTAGCCCAGTTAAGCTCATTCTCGCCTTGCTGGTCAACGGATACTATATTATCGGCCCAGTTTAGGCATAAAAGCTCCGTTCTGCCGCCAAATGCGAAGAGCTCTTGCCTATACTTCTTGTATAGCAAGTGGCGAGGACTATTGTTGAGTTGGATATGCAGCAAAAACAATCCATCGTAGTACTTGTCTATAAGTGCTTTATCAAAGCCAAACACATCGGAGCAAATCAGGGTCATAAGGCGGACTTCGCCTGGCGCTCGGCCGAAAAGGTAGACATTCTGTCCAGGTAGCATCCCTGTTGCTTCTGTATTTTCTTGGTCTCCTGAGGCTTGCGTTTTGTACTGAACTAATAATACAAGCTGCTCCGAGATGTCGTCGCCGTATTTGGTTTTGAAGACGTAGACCAGTGGATTGCGATATTTCTGAGTCGTTATTTGCTTAGGTGAAATGTCATCATCAAGTACGACAGCGGTCGGTCCAAGCCGTTCGCGAATGGCGACGAGTCCCTCAAGCATCAAGCTCTCACATCCCAGAACCCAAAGCTTACCAGGCAGAGGTGTTATACCGGCTTCAATTGATTCTAGCAATGCGTCCCAGGGTACACTGTACTCTGGGCTGATCACCAAGTCTGGTTGAGTCGCTGCGACAAGCTGGAAGAACGACAACATTCTCAGTTTCTCGTCGCCTGGATCTGCATTGCCAATGGAACAATCTGTAATGCGAATGCGTCCCTCAGGCTGAATGGCGAGCACTGTATACAACGTTTCATCAGCTTGAAGGGCGTTCAGCTTCGGGTGAGTCAGCCCTACCTCTTGGAGTTTTTGTACAACAGAAACTATTTCCAACAGCGCTCCCCTCCTGTGAAGCTTTGGATGAAAGCGATAGAACCGGTGTATACCGGATCTAGCATCACATCAAACTGAAGTTCGATCTTTTAGCGAACTCTTTAGTTGTATTTAACCGCAGAAGTATCGCGCATTCCTCTCATCAATGGCAAGTGCACGAGCGAAAAACGCTAAGTACAGCTTCATAGGTTCGGAAGCGATTGCGACCTACATCAAGCGAGCTTGAAAGCCAGTATCTCTTGCTGCTGAATGTCTTCTGGCGTGCGCACAGTCGGTATGGCTCAATGTCTGCTCAAGGTCGAATCTGCTTCTTGGGGGGCCAGCTTGCAAAACAAAAAAATCGTAAGCCAAGGTCGTAAGATGTCTGGCTAACGCCAGGTTAAGTACATGCCAACTGGATACCCGATTGTATAACCCAAGAGTGATATGGCTCTTGGCGTCACTTAATTGGCTTACCTACGTAAGTTTCTGCTTCGTGAGGTAATCCGCATTTTCTTGAAGGAATCCGCTACATAGACCCATCACAAACACACCACATTCACGTGCTTGCCAAAAACCTCCTGCACCGTCGGAATCAAATGGTCATGGTGGCTCAGGAAGATCACTTGGGTTTGTTCTGACAATGCTTTAAGTGCTTCAAACCCCGCTTTTGATCGGACATCATCGTAGTTGATAAATAGATCGTCGGCGACGAATGGCAACGGCATGGCCTGTTTCAGGTGCATTTCCAGGGCCGCCAGTCGAAGTGCCAAATAAAGCTGATCTCGTGTGCCGTCGCTCATGCCAGAAATACCGACCAGCTTGCCATCGGAACGTAGCCCTTCCAACACCATCGGCTCCCGTTCAAAATCCACAATCAGCTTACTAAACGATCCGGACGTTAAGGTCGAAAAGATCGTACCCGCTCGTTGTAACAGTGGCCCCTGCTTCTCTTCTCGATAGCGATCAATTGACCAACGGAGCAAGCGCCCGGCGGTAAATACTTTTACATAACGTTCGGCGGCATCCGACATTTGCGCAAGCGCTTCTTGGCGTTGGGCCTCCGCCTGTGTGGCCGCGTCTGATCCACCGATTTCGGACAAAGCCTGCAAGGCGTTTGCATGGTCAGCCGAAAGCGTCGTTTGCTGCTGCACTGCATCAGCAATTTCATCGTTGATATGTGCGAGTTCAGCGGCCAGCTGGACTAGGTTAGCCGCATCAATCTCCGCTTCGATTTGCATCCGCGTTAGACCATCTCCCCCATTGAGAAGAGTAGCCTTAGCCTCTGCCAGCTCGGCATTTAGGCGGCGCTGCTCATCAGATCGACCTATGGCTTCATTTAGCAAAGCTGTGGTGTCGACACCCGCATTTTCCATTAACGGCTTCAAACTCGCCATGGCGGTTTGACTGGATTCCTTGGCTTCCAATACCTGACTGTTTGCAATACGCAGAGCTTCTTTAAGTCGACTGCATTCCGCAAAAGACTCGCGTGCTCGCTCTAAACGATGGGCTAATGTGAGAGCAATTTGCTCGGCCGGCTGATCTTTGAGCTCAGCGGCAACGATTTGCGCGAGACGATGTGCTTCAACAGAAAACGCCTTCAGATCAGCATTCATGGTGTCGATACGCTCGACTTGAATCTGTCGCATCTTGTCTAACTTTTCGGCGATTTGCTCAATGAGCTCAAGAGCCCCTTCCACCGTGCCACTATCGCTGTCGGGGGATAACCCCGTCTTGGCGAGCGTTGTTGCCCAGGCTTTAGACCAACGGCTTGCCTCCGCTTTCGCATCCTCAGTAGTTTGCTTTAACGTTGTGGCCAGTGACTGCGCGGCAAGTAATTGAACCGATAAGGTTTCGTGCCGAATTTTAGCGCTGTCGATGGCTTGGATATGCTGTTCTGCCTGAACGCAGAGGACAGACACACTATCTGTCTCGACCACAGGCAGCCCGGCTTCTTGCAAGGCCTTGGCGAGGGATAATCTGGACTCTGCAATTGACCGGCAAATCGAATCAAACTCATCCTTTGCATCTTGATAGGCAATTCCAGCAGACAGCGCCCTCTCCCGCCTAAGCATCCAGGCCCCGATATCCTCTAAGTTCATGCCGGCCAAATCCATGCCGATTGCCTCTTGTGCCCATCGATCATCGAATAATTGAAGCTCTGCTTCCAATTGTGAACATTGGCCTTCGATCAGTGTTAGGCTCTGCTGCTCCCGTTCCAGCAACTGATTCAAGCTTTGCAGTTCGGTTGCTTCTTCGACATCGTCGAGCCGCCTATCGGCAACATGGTCAGCATGGGTCATCTTCTCCTCAAACGTGTGTCCCTCACGTTTCAGATCAATCTCACCGGTTTTAATCGCCGCCCACGCTGTATCTCTTTCAGTCCGCGCTTCAAGCACCGCCTCCAGCGTGGTGGGATGATGTAGTGCTTTAAACTGGGTAATTTGCAATTCAATTCGGGCAACCTCGGCGGTTTGATTTTTTAGTCGCAGTAAGTCAGCTTTTCGATCAGCAATAAGGGCCTGCCGCTCTTGCATCAAACGGGTTAGTTTTTCTTGGCTAGGCGGCTGTAGTGCCATTAACTCAGGTAAGGGCTTGCGCCATTGCCCCAAGTCCAACAATACACCGTCCATCGCTGACTTCGTCTTGGTGAGCGTGGCTTGTCGCTTTTGGAGGGCTATTTCGGTGTCACCGAATGATTTGGCGTTTGCTAATGCTGCACGTAGCGCGGGTTTGATCTCGCCCATTTGCAAGTCAGCCAATTGAGCGGATAGGGTTTTGATTTCAGAACCCTTGGTCTTTTCGGCCTGTTCTGCTGCCCGTAATGTCTGAAAAATGCCACCGCGGTCGCGGACCAGTTGCCTGAGTTCCCGGCGTACCAGCAGTGTGGGTAGGCGCTGGGCAATGGCGCTTTCAGTGTCTTGGGCCCAACCCAGCTGGACGCAGGCTTGACCAACCGCCTGCCAAAGCACGGCTATTTCCTTTTTTCGATGGGCGATGTCGCCTTCATAGGCGCTGTATTGCAGGCGGAGGTTATCCAGTTTGGTTATGTCGGCAGCCAGTTCAAGTACGGCTTCGTCTACTTCGATGTGTGATAGCGCTTCCGTGAGGTTTTCAACCTCGGCATTGCGCAGTTCCAGTCGCTCAAGGGCGATAGCCAGCTCGCGTTCTGCGCTTGCGAGAGTGGCCGCGGCCTCTGCCGGTAGTTCTATCACCTCGCCCAGCTCAGCCAGTTTCTGTTCGTTTTCCCTTAGGGTCATCAGAAACGGGGCTAGCCTGCGGATGCGTTCCAGGCTGTTGCGCTGGCTTTGGCGTTGCTGATGGCGTTCGCGCTCGTTACTCAGCGCTTCTTGCAACGACTCGACCTTACTATTGGCGTCCACCCAGACTTTAGTGCGAACAGTGGCTTCTTTTAACGCGGTGGTCGCCTTATCGAACTGTTCTGAAGCGATGTAATAAGCCCGCTCATTGGATTTTCGGGGGGCCCATAGCTTATCCGCCTCGGCGACCAGCGCATCACGGATTTTGCCCAGGCTGGCAACGCCGGCTGCCGATTGAAACAGAATCTGACCCACGTCGTTCTCGGCATTGAGGATGCTATTGCCGCCGTTCACCAAAAGGGTATGGTCAAGGCCGAACATTTGGTCAAAGAAGCTTCTATCCGCAGTCCCAAGAAACGGTGTTAGCGCGGTATCCGATAAGATGGTATCCACTGGTGAGCGCAGGGTTTGTTTTTGCGCTTTAGCGCGCTGAAATTCAAGTGTGCCTGCGGCATTGCCAATGTAAGCCCCTAAGCGCAATTCGTTAAGCGGGTGCAGAAAGCTATGAACGGAACGCGGCGGAATACCGAACAACAAATCAACAATGGCGGACCGCAAGGTGGACTTGCCGGCCTCGTTGGGTCCGACAATCAGATGAAAGTCCTGTTTAGCTGCTGGAAATTCCACCGAGCGGTCAGAGAATTTGCCGTATTTGATCAGGTCCAGGCGGTGGAAGCGCATTGTCACTCTACCTTGGCTAAATGAGACAACAGCCCCGGACGGACTTCGCGAACCAAATCCACTAACTCGCCTGCACGGATGGCTTTAAAGTAAGGGACGCTAGTTTGTAATTCCAGGGGCGCTTTGTTGACTAGGCCCAGCAGATCGTCTTGCAAGCTTTTAAGAAAGTCTGCATCTGATTCAGCTGCCTGCAACAGGTCCTGTAAATCGGATAGCGCATCGGCACGTGCTCGTAGCACCTCGCCGTCATCTGCCGCCGAAGTGGCCACCCTCACCTTTTCAATCCAAAGTCGCTCCGCCCCCATGGCGACGGCCAAGGCCAAGACTTCGGCGCGCAGTTGAGACTCCAGTCCGAAAAGATCACCATGCGCGGCTGTTTTGCCGGTGACAGTGACTCTAACCGCTGTGGGGATGGTAGATGGGCTATTTTCTACAAGTTCGTCGAGCGCTTTGCCGATGTTCGCCACTACTTCCGATAGCGTCTTACACTCGGTAGCATTGACTTCCAGATTGGCCCAGCGCAGAACATCGACGAACAGGCGCTGAATGTCCTGAATGCCCTGCTCGTCTGCCGTCACCATGACTGCGCCACGCGGTCCGGTTTCCCGGATATGACGGCCTTGAAGATTGCCTGGGAAAACCACTGTCGAGACACCTTCCCATATTTGATGTTCATGCACATGACCCAGTGCCCAGTAGTGGTAGCCCTTGGCATGCAGTTCATCTAAACTGCACGGGGCATAGCTGGCATGTGCCGCATTGCCCTCCAGCGCAGTGTGTAAGACACCAATATTGAACATGCCTGGCACCGGAGCGGGATACCCGGTCACAAGATTTTCCAGGGTCTCTTTTTCCTTAAAGCTGCGGCCATGTAGGGCAACCTTTAGGTTATCCAGACGAAACGTGTTGGGTTTACGGGTGTCGAAGGCAAAGACGTTGTCAGGTAGTTGCAGTTTCTTGGTCATTTCACTTTCGGCATCGTGGTTGCCGAACAGCAGGTAAACCGGAATGCCCGCTTTCTTCAGGCGCCCCATTTCTTTACAGAAATAAATGCCGGTGTTGTGATCTTTCCAGGTGCCATCGTACAGGTCGCCGGCAATCACCATGAAGTCAACCGCTTGCTCAGTCGCTTCGGTAACCAGGTTGGAAAAAGCATCGCGCGTCGCCGTGCGCAGCATTTCCACCGGGGCATCAGCGTAAGCACTTAATCCCGTCAAAGGACTGTCCAGGTGTATGTCTGCCGCATGGATGAATTTCACGAACCTTTTTTCTCCTTTTTGTTGTGTGTAACTAACCTTCATGATACGCATTCTCCACGCTGGTTTCGCCAACGATCAATAACATCAGAAAAGTGATCAACCCCAACTCTCATACCCCAACGGCGCCTGATTCAACTCATCTCTTTGTGCGCGCCAATTCGGCATATGCCGATCCATAAGCGCCATAAACCCATCATTGTGATGGCGTACCAGCAGGTGCATCATTTCATGTAGCACGATGTATTCAAGGCATGCAGGGGCCTTCTTGGCCAGTTCACTATTCAGCCGGATACTTTGAGCATCGGGATTGCAACTGCCCCACTTGGTTTTCATACGCTGCACAAATACCTTACTGACCGTTACACCTAGAATCGACTCCCATTTGGCGATCAAGGGTTTGGCTGCTTGTTTCAGAATCTCTCGATACCAAGCTTCGAGCATGGCCTGCTTTTTCTCTTGGTCACTGTTTGCTGGTAATCTGAGTACGATTTTGCTGTGTTTTAGAAATACCCCTACCGCATTTTCGCTATAAGCGATGCTCAGCAAATATCGCTGCCCCCAGACATAATGGCTTTCCAGGTTCAGATATTCGCGGGGTGTTTCGCGGGCTTGGTCCCTTAGCTTTTTCTGCTGCTGCTTGATCCAAGCCAATTTTGAAATGGCGTACACCCGGATGGTGTCGAGATTCATCCGTATCGGTGCGGCAATCTTCACCTTGCCGTCCGGCGGGCAGACACTCAGGTGGACGTTTTTAATGTCTTTGAAGACGACATCGACCGTCATGTCTCCCAACTGAACCTCGGCCACCATCAATACTCGCCTTTATGCTCGAAGATGATGTTAAAGATGCGCTCCACTTCGTCGACATTCTGCAACACGCCATACAGCGCGGCCTTAATGACTTGTTCGCGTGCCAGCACACCACGCCAGCCATCCGGCCTGACTTGCTTGACCGTGGTATCGATTTTCAGGGCCAACTCCAGTAGCGGATCGCCGGATACGGCGTATTCTCCCGCTTGCTCTGCAGTCCAATCGGGCTTCACGCCTTTCAGATTGTTATACAGCGCTCGCTTGCCTGGCGTATCCAGGCGTTCCGGTGTATCTTCGCCTTTGCCGGCCTGCACCTGCTTTGCCAACTCGGCAATCCGCTTCAAAAACTCTTCGTATTCGATGGCCTTGGCTTTGCGGGTCGCGATGATTTCATCCAGCAGCGCCGACATCTTTTCGTAAAACTCCGGATCGGACAGATGCTCCTTGATAATCTTGCGGCGGACATTGTTTTCGATAGTTTCGGCGATGCCGTCTTTATTACCCTTCAAGCCGCCCAACTGCCGATTGATGGCATCGGCAATGCCGGTTTTGACAATCAACTCCAATAACGGAATATCATCAAACGGCGAAATCTTGCGTGGCTCGTCGGCTTGGATATAGGTGTCGATCAAATGCCGCATATCGGCTTCATAGGCTTTCAGGTCCAGGGTTTCGCCGCTGGCCTTACGGATAATCTCGCGAATGGCCAGATAGTGATCGATGTTGCGCTTGATGTGTTGTGTGTCGGCGCTACTGTAGCCAGCCGTGTCCATTTCATCGGCGATATTGGCATAAGATCTGACCAGGGTTGCTGTGGCTTTATAGAATGCTACCCGCTGCGGTTGCCGCTCTTCCAAGTCGCTGGCAATTTCAGTATTGCCGCAGAAATAGTGGATATGTTCCAGCTCACCTTTCGGCGGTTCCACCGGTTCGCATAACAAGGCAATAGCTTCCAATGCTTGGTCCAGTCGTTCCTTGCCTTTCTGCAATCGATCCTGCAGCATGACGTCCGGATCGCTGCCACCGTCGCTATGATCCAGTTCAGAGGTGTAGACCGAGATCGCGTTATCGACTTTCTCAAACAGATTTTTGTAATCGACGATGTAACCAAAGTCCTTATCGTCGCCATCCAGCCGATTAGTTCGGCAAATCGCTTGGAACAAACTGTGATCCTGCATCGATTTGTCGATGTACAGATAGGTGCAAGGCGGCGCGTCGAAGCCGGTCAGCAGTTTGTCGACCACTACCAGCAGCTTCATATTGGCGGGTTCCCTGGCAAACAAGGCTTTCGCCCGGTCCTCGTAGGTTTCGGTTTTAGTCTTGCCCGGCTTGGCCTCAACGTCTTTCAGCAACTCGTTATAGGTGTTGTAGATAAATTGCTTATCGGTTTCGGTATTGGCGCCGGTTTCTTCCAAGGTGACGTCTTTGGCTAGCGGATTGTAAGAGGTGACCACGGCACAGCGGCCCTTAAACGGGGTTTTCTGGAATGAGGTGTAGTATTTGCAGGCTTCGTAAATGCTCGAAGCCACCAAGATGGCATTGCCGCGCTGGTTGGAAAGCCGAGGCTTAACCCCAAAATCGAAAATAATGTCACTGACCACGCGATCCATCCGCGACCGGGAGCTGAGCACCTGTTGCATGGTGCCCCATTGTTTTTTCAGCTCATCTTTTTGCCAATCGTTCAAGCCTTTTGTTTTGGCCTCAAACCAGGCATCGATTTTCTCTACCGAGCCAAGAGTTTGATCAATATCCCGCGCCTCATACAACAAATCCAACACTACGCCATCGTCGACCGCCTCGCCGAATTTATAGGTATGGATATAGCCGCCGAACACTTCCAGGCTGGTGGCTTTATCTTTCTTCAATAATGGCGTGCCGGTAAAGCCGATGAATACGGCATTCGGCATCATGGCTTTCATCACCCGATGCAGTTTGCCGCTCTGGGTACGATGACATTCGTCGACAAACACAAACAACTCACCCACCGTGGCGCTGGGCTGCGATTCCAGATCTTTAACAAACTGATCGAAATCATCGACGCCTTTCTTACCAAACTTATGCACCAACGAACACAGTAAACGCGGTGTTGCCTGACCCAGTTGCGTCATCAAATCGCGACCACTACTGGTACGTTTAATGGTCACGCCCGCCTCGGTAAACACCCGTTCGATTTGCTTATCCAGCTCATCCCGATCGGTGACGATGGCCACGCGGGCGTGGGGATGAGTCTCCAAAATCCATTTCGCCAGCAACACCATCACGATGCTTTTGCCACTGCCTTGGGTATGCCAGATGATGCCGCCCTTACGCTCGTGCACATGGCGTTGCGCGGCCTTGATACCGAAATACTGATGCACGCGCGGCAGTTTTTTCTTGCCGCCGTCGAACAACACAAAGTCGTGCATCAGTTCGATCAGCCGTTGCTTGTTGCACAGCTTTTGCAGGTATTTGTCCAGCTTGTAGCCGCTGTTGTCTTCTTCGTTTTCTTTCCATTTCAGGAAATATTTTTCCTCGGTGCCAATGGTGCCGTATTGCAAGCCTTCGGAATCGTTACCGGCAAAGATGAATTGCACGGCACTGAAAAACCAGGCGTTGAATTCCGGCTGTTGGTTAGACAGGTTTTGCCGGATACCGTCGCCGATGCTAACCCGACTGTTTTTTAATTCCAGCACGCCAACCGCGATGCCGTTGACATACAGCACCAAATCCGGACGCCGCTCCAGTGCGCCTTTTAGCGTCACTTCCTCGGCAATCGCAAAATCGTTGTTTGTCGGCTTAATCCAATCGATGAGATGCACCGTTTCTGTCGCCTGATCTGCTTCGATCTTGACCGGCACGCCATAACGCAACAAGTTGTAAACCGCCTGATTGTTACCGTACAACGTGCGGCTATGATTGTCCGCTTCGCTGCGCAACTTATGCATGGCTACACTGATTTGACCGGCGCTATAACCACAACGGTTCAGATACGCCGACAATAGGCTTTCTTCGATATTGCTGTTGCCCTCGCGATCAGTCCAATCGCCAAGATAGCGGTAACCCAACGCCTCGCGAAACAAGCTGACAACCCGGTTTTGCGTCATCCGCTCGGCTTGGCCGACTGTATTCATCTAACGTTCCTTGTCGATTAGCTATCGACCTGATGTAAAGAGGCGGGGGCTATACACACCCAACAACGCCGGGCTGATTACCGATTTCAGAGTGCTTTTTCCCGAGCCGTTTGGCCCGGCGAACATTCGCAGACGCGGCACGTCACTCACGCGGCAACTCGCTTTTGCCCGGGCGTTACCGGTGTTGCAGGATCGATATGCTTGACGAATTTTCGGGTACCGTCCGGAAAGACTTCGACAATCGTGCCGTTTTCAACTTCTAACACGCTACTGCCTGCCGCCAGCGCCTGCCAATAAGCCTGCTTGAAGGCGGCATCGGCCAATTCCGGGATGTGCTCTTCCAGATAACACAGGGTTTTTTCCGTGAAGGGTAGATTGACAGTGGACAAGGGTTATCTCCAGTTAGCATTCGATTGGATCATCTCTTTCATATCAATTGTCGATGATCGGTTTGGGATTGACAACCAGCCTGATTTTGCCGGTGAGTAATTGCTGCATCATGCCTTGCATGACGGCGCGGGCTTTGGCGAGTTTTGTTTCCAGCACGGTGATTTCGGCGTCCATGTCTGTGAGAATTTGGGCGATGGCTGTTTGTTCTGCTTCAATTCCAGGCAGTGCAACCTGATATTTTGAAATCTGTGGCGCGGTTAGCTGAGGAACGCCGGTACTCTCGAAGGCAAACTCCACAAAATTATCTATATATTCAGCCAGAAAACGAAGGTCACATTGTTGTTTCGGCGTTAGTACAAGCAAACGTCCGATCGCATTAAAATAGGTATTTCGATAAACCGCAGTACCTACATCGCCTCTTGCTGTTACAGTAATTTTATCGGCTTCGTACTGATAATTTTTCGAAAAACCGTAGAGCCCCATATTGGTAACGGCATTTGCATAAATTGGATAAGGATACAGATCATCTTCTAGCTTCGAAAAAGACCCTTTGTCCAAGTCGCCGCCAGCCGAAATTTCGAAAATAGTTCCTAAGAACACACTACTCCAATCTTTTGGAATCAAGCCTACCTCGGTTTGCTTATATCCAGGTTGAACTTCAAACCCCGGCAAACGCCGCTTACCGGTCAGCAATTCCTGCATGGCGCCTTGTTTGAGCTGGCGTTTTTTGGCGACGAGTTGTTCCAGGGCTTCGATCAGTGCATCCGCATCGCTCAACGCCTCGGCGATGGCTTCTTGTTCGGCTTTGGTGGGGGGTAAGGGGATTTTTAATCCGTTGATATTTTTTAAGGATAATGACTTATATCCGGTTCCGAATGAGGCATCCTCAATCTGGCGTCTTATTTCCTTTGAATTCAAAACGTAATACAAGAAACGAGAAGGTTTTTTGCAATCAATCACTACTGTATTCTGCCCCATGCAAAAAGGCTCATCAGTTTCAACAAAGCTACTGACACCATAGCTCCCGACTCTACTTAAAACTATATCTCCTCGTTTAGGCTTATAGTTTCGGATAAAATTCATAAATACAGACTGGGAAACATTGAATGCTGCAGTTAGTCTCAAATTTCCAGGTTTAATATCAGTGACTCTTACCATGGGGTAGCCGTCCAATGAAAAGCTTGGAGTTTGGTGGAGTGAATCTACTACTGTTGCAGCCTCTTTAAGCTGGGTAACATCCCAATCCTCCGGAATCACCCCCACCTCAGTCTGCTTGTATCCCTTCGGTATTTGTCGCTCGGCAGGCAGCACATATTGCGCATTCGCTTCCTTTACATCCATAACCAACTCTGGGTTGGGAGCCACAGAGCCACTGTTGCTGCTATTTCGCGGCTCACTCATTGCTCCGCCTCGCGCAAGGTGTCTTCCAACTCCCGCCGCAGCTCTTCCCTATTCGGCAAATACAATTGATATTTCTGCACGAATAGCTGACTGTTCAGGTTGTAGGTGGCGTATTCCACCAGCAGTTCGTCTTTATGCCGACTGAGGATGATGCCGATGGGCGGATTGTCGCCTTCGATATTTTCCTCGTTGGCAAAATAGCCCAGGTACATGTTCATTTGGCCGATGTCGTGATGCTGCACATCGCCCATTTTCAGGTCAATCAGCACAAAGCAGCGCAAGATGCGGTGATAAAACACCAGATCGACCTTGTAATGGGTGTTGTTGAGGGTAATGCGATACTGTCTGCCAACAAAGGTGAAGCCTTTACCCAGCTCCAGTAAGAATTGCTGCAAGTGATTGCATAACAAGGTTTCGAGCTGGGTTTCCGAAACCTGCGCGGGTTCCGGGATTTTGAGAAATTCAAAAATGTAGGGTTCACGTAGCAGATCGGTAGGCTGGGCCAGCGTTTGGCCTTGCGCGGCTAGCTGCAATACCCCGGCTTTATCTTTACTGGCCGCCAGTCGTAAAAACAAGGAAGAAGCTTTTTGGCGTTTCAGCTCCGGTACCGACCAGCGTTCGGCGATGGCCTGTTTTTCGTAGAAACCACGTTCCAGTTCGTCATCGAGCTTCAATAATTCGACATAGTGCGACCAGCTCAATTGGTGAGAAGGCTTCTGACTTATTGGGTAACGCAAATAGAACAGGCGCATGTAAACCAAATTGCTGCGGCTGAAGCCTTTGCCGTGGCGCAGGCTTAAATCGGTGGCCAAGGTGCCGATCAAGGCCTTGCCATACTCGGCGCGGATTTTGCCGTCTTGCTCGAACTCTATGATATGCCGACCTACTTGCCAGTAGGTTTCCAGCAGACTGGTATTGACGGCCTGCATGGCCTGTACCCGGCCTTGGGTATAACTATCGGTAATGCGCTCCAACAGGGTTTGGTAATCGGTGGTTTGGGTCAATTCCATGCAAATCCCATCCTTTGTAGGTGGCCGTTGACCTTGGCTTCCAATTCGTCCACGCGCAGATTGATTTGCGGCACCGGGGTTTCGTAGCGTTCGGCCAGTTGTTTGACGCGCTGGGTCAACTGCTGGCTGATGCGGTCCATTTCGCCGTGGATGGCGGCGTCCAGGATTGCCAGCCATTTATCATCGACCACCAGGGTTTTGATGTCGGCTTCGTTGAGTTTGGGGTAGTGGGCGTAGGCTTTAGCGTCCAGTTCGGCTTCAGCATCTTTCAGTGTTTTCTTCAATGAGGCTTCATCGGCGGAGAGTTTCAACCAAGTTTTCAATATCGCAATTTCGTCTTTGGCCTCCTGGTCATTGCCTACTTCCTTTAACCGGCTGCTGACTTCGGCTTTGTTGATTTTGTCGAAGCCGGCAAACACCGCGTCTTCGCCGCCGTGTTCTTCCTCCAGTTCAGTGAGTTGAGAGCTGACGTTGTCCAGATCGGCTTGCAGCTGTTCGAGGGCTTGCTGATCTTGGGCAAAGTATCGGGCGACGATCAAGGCTTTAGGTACTAAATCGCACGTCCAGCCTTTGTCCTTTTGTTTGCCTTTTTTATCGGTTTCAATGATGCGGTAAGTCTCGGCTTTCCAGCCATCGGCGGCTATCAGGTAGCAATCGTCCTGCATGGTGTCTGCCCAGTAATCCATCAGATGCTGATAGACGTCGTATTTGTCGATCAGGGCTTTACCGGCGTAGTGGCTCAGCAAGTCTTCGGATAGCTCAACGATGAGTTGTTTGGGGTGGCAACCGGCTTGCAGTGCTTTAAGGCTGTCGGCAGTGCGTTGTCGCCAGACGTCAAAATGATCATTCATGCCGGTGATGAAGGCAGCAAATTCCGGGTGTTGGTAAATGCTGGTTTTGATGGCGGCTTTGTCGACCGCCAAATCCAGGTAACCGGGGCGGTTGTCTTTGAACAAGGCCGCTTTTAGATTAGGGCAAACAAACCAATAGCGTTGCAGTGCTTCAACATCGGCCAACGGAATGCCGCCGCGCAAGTGACCTTCGATGTCTTGCAGATCTTCCGGCTCCTGGCTATCGATGTAACGCGGCAGGTTGAGGTTGTAGTCGTTTTTCTCGATTTCCTCAAAACCAACCATGCGGGCGTATTTGGGCACATCCAACCGCTTGTTGAAGACATCGACGATTTTGTGGATGTCCATTGCTCGCAGCCGGTTTTTGTTGCCATCTTTCATATAACCGGCGCTGGCGTCGAGCATGAAAATGCCTTTGCGGGTGTGGGCCTCTTCCTTGTCGATCAGAATGATGCAGGCGGGTATGCCGGTGCCATAAAACAAGTTGGCCGGCAGGCCGATGATGCCTTTGATATAGCCTTTGCGTATCAGGTTGCGGCGGATGTCGGCCTCAGCATTGCCGCGAAACAACACACCATGCGGCAGAATGCAGGCGCCTTTGCCGGTGCTTTTCAGCGAGCGAACGATATGCAACAGGTAGGCATAATCGCCTTGCTTGTCGGGCGGTGTGCCAAAATGTTTGAAGCGGTCGTAAGGGTCGTTTTCGGTGTCGACGCCGTTGCTCCAGCGTTTGTCGCTGAACGGCGGATTGGCGACTACGTAGTCGAAGGTTTTGAGCCTATCGCCGTCTTTGAATTTAGGGTCTGCCAGGGTGTTACCTTGAAAGATCAACGCCGTGGCATGATCATGCAGGATCATATTCATCCGTGCCAAACCGCTGGTAGCGCCGTCCTTTTCCTGACCATTCAGGGTGACTTTGGCTTTGGCTTCGTCGCCGACTTTCAGTAACAAGGAGCCTGAGCCGCAGGTCGGGTCGTACACCGCCGTATTGTTGCTGGTGTTGGCCTCGCTGATGCCGATGATTTGGGCGATAACCCGACTGACTTCCGCCGGGGTATAAAACTGGCCTTTGCTCTTACCGCTGTCGACGGCGAAATGCCGCATCAAAAATTCGTAGGCGTCACCGAGGATGTCGTCGCCTTCGGCGCGGTTTTTGGAAAAATCCAGGGCGGGGTTCTCGAAGATGGCAATCAGGCTGGTCAGCTTCTCGACCATCTCGCTGCCGCTGCCCAGTTTGCCGGCATCGTTGAAGTCCGGCATGTCGGTCAGTTTGTTGGCTGACTTTAAAGGCGCAATGATCTTTTTATTGATCTGATCGCCGATGTCGGGTTTGCCTTTGAGGGCGACCATGTCTTGAAAACTGGCCCCTTCCGGAATGGTGACCGGGGCATAAGGCATGCCAGCGTATTTATCACTGACGTATTTGATGAACAACAATACCAGCACATAATCCTTGTACTGAGATGCATCCATTCCGCCGCGAAGTTCATCGCAGCTTTTCCATAGCGAGCTATACAGCTCGGATTTTTTAATGGCCATGAGTGTTTTGCTGTTATCTACCGGTAAATTTGGCGGTAGCGTGATTGAAAGTCCTTGTAACCTTAAGTGAGGTTAACGCTAGGCTGCGGAGAATACACTGATAGCGAGCGCTGTTTCAATTGTGGCCTATACGCGAATCGCCTGATGGGGTTGTAAGCCGGAACCCCAGAAAATTTTGTCACACTGAATAAAGCTATTTTTCGTATTCCAGCAACCAGTGCGATTCCACTCAGGCCATTGATTCCGATACGAATCCACCAGTAGTGAACGTCGGCTTTTGAGCGTGGTGAATTGTCACAATCGACCCTAAGCTGTCGATGCGACTCCAATTACCTCATAGGCAGGCATCTGACAATTAGCCGCCATTCAAGATAATATTCATAGTTATTTGTTAATAGCTGATAAGTGGCAAAACTGAGGGACAATAAAATCCCTTTAACATTTGGTTCAATGAAATGTCGCCTTTAACCATCGGCAAACTTGCCAAACAAACCGAAGTCACCATTGAAACCATCCGTCACTATCAACGCATTGGTTTACTGACAGAGCCAGCGAAACCCGATGGCGGTTATCGAGTTTATTCAGCTGATGCGATTGCCCGAATACGTTTTATCAAACGCGCTCAACAGGCTGGATTTACCTTGAAAGAAATTGCCACCTTGCTATCGCTTGATGGGGCGCGCTGTGCTGATGTTCGACAAGTCGCCGAGCAAAAATGCCGGCAGATCGATCAGCAAATTAAGGATTTAACAGCTCTCCGTCAGGCATTGGGAACTCTGGTCAACGACTGTCAGCAGACAGCTTCATCCGCGCGTTGCGCTATTCTCGATGCGTTTAGCGATGATGCATCAACCAAACCCTGATTTTAAATCAGACATCACTGCCCACTTGACTCTGTTCTAAACAACAGGCTTTAGACTCCTTGCCAACATTGAGCATTAGGAGATTGGTATGAATACAGACCCTGAAACACCCATAAAAACCCCGTCATGGTTGGGTATCGGCGCCATTTTGGCCGCTGTAGGGGCTTCGGCCTGTTGTGTTGGGCCTTTTTTGCTGTTGTCGTTGGGTATTGGCGGCGCATGGATTAGCACGTTGACGGCACTGGAACCGGCCCGGCCATTTTTTATTATCCTGGCCCTGATTTTTATAGGACTCGGCTATCGAAAACTCTATCTAACGCCTGAACGCTGTGAGGCATGTGAAATCTGTGCCACATCCGACAACCAAAGCCGACAGCGCCTACTGTTTTGGCTGGGTTCCGCATTCATTTTGATACTGCTGGCCTTTCCCTGGTTAGCGCCTTTTTTCATGGCTTGAGAGGGTTTCGACATGACAATTAAATCCAGTTTGTTAGTTATAAGCTTGTTATCAAGCATCCTGTGGATACCGGCAGCACATGCTGAAACTACTGTTGAACAGCCAAACCAACAGCAAACGGTGACGTTGAATATAGAAAACATGACCTGCGCTATGTGTACAGTCACCATTAAGAAAGCCTTACAGAAAGTCGAAGGCGTACAAAAAGTGGCTGTCGATTACGATGCTAAAACGGCCGTGGTTACTTTCGACAGCCACAAAACCAATAGCGCCGCCTTGATTAAAGCCACGACGGATGCCGGTTATCCGGGGTCCCTGACCACACCTATTACCCAATAAGGCCGAGGATAGCGTCTATGTCTGATTGCTGCAGCTCCACTAATACCAAACAGATTTGTCCTGAATGCGGTTCCACGTGCAAAAGCGTCGGCATGCCGACGCTGTACCATCAGGTAAGGTTTCCCGAAAATCAATCAATCGTCACTGACAGCTATTATTTTTGTCCGGCAAAAACATGCCGGATTGCTTACTTTTCCAACGCAGGCAACACCATTCCCAAACAGCATTTACGAAGCCATAAAGCGATTCAGAACGACGAGCTTTGTTACTGCTTTGACATAGACGCCGAGCAATATTTATCGGCGCTAAAAGATCAACGGGCAGAACCAATCAAAGCTTTCGTCATGCAACGTACCAAAGCCGGCGAATGCGCCTGCGAAATCAGGAATCCATCAGGCCAGTGCTGTTTAGCGAATTTCAAGCATTTAGAAACTGGGCAAAACAACTGACTACTAACCGCTATAAACCGGCCATTGAGAAAACTAATTTTTGTTTTTTTTCAAAGACCGCTTATGGCCGAAACTGCGAATTCGCCGAGTTCAGTCAGCCTATCCCGATAGCTGACGTTCAAATTTTAGGGTTTCGATGAAACCAAAATCTAAGTGTTATAGGAACTATACAACTCTTCGGCATTCAGAATCTGCATGAGCATGTTGTATCTGACTGGGTATCAAGAGACAAAATTTTCTGGGGTTCCGGCTTACATCCCCAATAAGCTAAAAGTTATCAGGCCACAATCTTGCGCCGTGAAATACAGCCAATATTTGAATTTGTTGTTCTTTTAATCGATAGGGCAATATGTATTGTGTGCCGACAACCACTAACTCCCTTGTTCCATCGACGCGACCAGCGCGGCCTAGTTGTGGGTTGTTTTGCAACAAGACAGCGCGTTCTTTGATTTCGGCTAATAATCTGCGGGCTGCGTTGGGATTTTCTTCGGCGATGAATGTAAATATCTCGCGTAAGTCCTGTCGGGCGGGTTCGGTCCAAACGAGTTTCACGCCCTACCTTTGGCTTTTTGTTCGATCAGTTCTTCCATTTCACGCATGACATCGTCATGATTGACCAGTTCACCACGGTCGGCGGCCGCTATACCTTGGGTGATTTTCTCGACCTGCCAGGCATGGGTTTTCAAGTATTCCCGTAAAGCTTGATTCACTAGGTAATTGCGTGATCGATCTAATGCTCCGGCAATAAAATCGAGTTGATGCACGATGTCTGACTCAGCCCTAACGGTAAATGCTTCGGTTGCCATGGTTGCCGCTCCGGTTAATGGTGGTTCATGTGTAATCATATCGCATAACTTAACGTACTGCCGGAATAGATTGATAGCCTTTTTTACATTTAGCCGTACACAACTTCTTCCCTGCGACAATGGCTTCCTCCTGGGTATCGAACCACTCCTTTCTGACGGTACCGGGTGACCCTACCCTGCCCCACTCCTTGATCAGTGACCAGTCATCAAATAGACCTGGTGTGACAAATAGCTGATAAAAACGATGCATGTTGTTTTCTGTATCGTGTCTTTCAAGATATAGATGATTCATCAGTTACTCCCCAGAAGAGTGGACCGTATTGTCAGTTTGCGGTGATTTCATCGCCGTTTCCCGAATCCGCATAATGGTTTGCCGGGTGGTTTTGAATTCCCGAGCCAACTCCGAAACGTTGCTGCCAGCGGCCAAGCGTTTGACAACGTCAGCACGCGCTTCCGCATTGAGTGCCGGCGGCCGGCCAAACTGTTTACCCGCGGCCTTCGCGCGACTGATTCCCGCTTGGGTTCGCTCAATCAGCAAGTCGCGCTCAAACTCGGCGACCGCTGCAATGACCTGCATGGTCATCTTGCCGGCAGAACTGGTTAGATCAACCCCGCCTAACGCCAGACAATGGACCCGTACCCCGGAATTAGACAGATGCTCGACCGTGGCTCTGACATCCATGGCGTTGCGACCGAGCCGATCCAGTTTGGTCACCACCAATACATCGCCCGATTCCATGCGGTCGATTAACTTATTAAAGCCAGGTCTTTCTTTAGCCGCGACTGAACCACTGATGCTTTCTTCAATCAAACGATGCGGCTGGATAGCAAAACCGGCGGATTGAATTTCCCGGCTTTGATTTTGGGTCGTCTGGTCTGTGGTCGACACTCGACAGTAAGCAAAGACGCGTGACATGCGCTAATTCCGTCCGAAAGGGATGTACGAATTATAGCACATGTCCGTAATTCAATTAGCCTACTTTAGTACATGTCCTGTGAGGACTGTCCGAAACCGGTCGATTTTGGACATTTATGTCAGAAGATGACTGCACTACTTTTGTTACCATTAATATATAGGGTGTCATTTTCAGAGTCCGGCTTCAAACATCAAGCCCCCCAGACACGACCATGCCAATCCCAGACTCATTGCCCTGACCTTCTAAGGTCCAACAATG
This sequence comes from Methylomonas sp. HYX-M1, assembly GCF_040741385.1. Taxonomy (NCBI): domain Bacteria; kingdom Pseudomonadati; phylum Pseudomonadota; class Gammaproteobacteria; order Methylococcales; family Methylococcaceae; genus Methylomonas; species Methylomonas sp. HYX-M1. Next base: position 59,648 of record NZ_CP160406.1, on the reverse strand, counting down.
ACAGACATGCACCATGCGGCTCTTTTATGCCCAACAAATAATCACGGGCAGTATAGGTGTGCGCCCAGTAATAAGAGCGAAAGCCATACGGTTTAACAACCGAGCCTTTAAAGCCAATGAAAGTCCGACAACGATAACTGCTTATCCATCGATGCATCACTTCTTTGGCCTGTTGCAATTGATTCACGTTCATCATCACTGAGCCCTCCGTTTTTAGCCACAAAATGCCTTATACCTTTTTCGGTTTTTCGGTTTTTTCCGGTTGCTGGTTTCCAATGGCCTGCATCAACTGAGCGGCCTGGATTTTCATGGCTTCCAATTGGCCTGTTAGCTTGGCAAGCTCTTCTCGGGTTTTACCCGCCTCCCCTTTGGCGCCATCTCTTTCCGCCTCAAGCTTTATCAGCTTATCGGCGACTCGCTGTAGCTCAGTGGCAGCCCTTTTTCTCTCTTCCTTATGGGACTCTTCGGCGGCTTCCGCCTTAGCCTGTACTTTAGTCAGTTCCGTTTTCACTTTATCCCGTTCTACCGCCAATTCTTGTGCCGCCCGCTTTTGATCCGCCAATGCTTGCCGGAATTGTACTTGTTCGGCAACATGCTGCTCGCCCGCTACCTTCGCGTTTTTTTCGACCGCCTCTAGCCGTTCGCGTAAGGTAGCCAGTTCAACCGCTTTAGCTTGGTCAGCCGCTAACACCTCGGCCAGACGTTTTTCCAACTCCCCTACCCTGGACCGCTCTTCCGCCAGCATAGCCTCTAACTCATCGACAGCCTGCGAAGCGTCGGCAAGTTCGCGCTCTGCCTGGGCCTGCTGTTCGCCCGCAGCCCGCAAGACATCCGCCACACGGCGCTCTTGGGTCTTGACGGCTTTGTCATTTAACTCCACGGTCAGCGCGTTGATTTTGTCCACCAAGGCCTTGGTCATGGCCGCCAAGGTTTCAGCGACCTCTACGGGCAGCTCTGCTACCGGCTCTGCATTGGTCACCGACTGACTGACATTGTGCTTATCCCAAACCTCTTTAAGTCTTTTGGGATCGCCACCGCCGGTGATTTTGCGCAATGCAAAGCCCGTTACATTCCGATTGGCCCTCACCAATGCCTCGCCGGCTTCAATAATGCGCTCATCGGTTATATCGGCGGGACGACCCACTGCGGAATCAAGCTCTTCTTTCATGACGGCCTCCATCAATTTGACTGTGTGTATAGTCTAGCACAAATCAAGAAATTAAGTAATAAAGAAATAAAGAAATAAAGAAAGTAATAAACTAAACAAGAAACAACGAAAGAAAACAACTATAATGTCGGGTGCCACAATTAATGAAAAGTGTGTCAAATTAGTGAAAAACTAATGCCATAGATAATGAAATAACCCGACAGAACTGTTCGGCTAAAGCAATCAAGCAGCCTTTCAGGGTCATGCTCGCCGGTGTTTGTTCCTAAATGCTTGAATTATTTTGGATGGCGAGTATTCTTTTAAAGAATGGTTACCCTACTCCGCTTTAAAACTTGGCTTTCTATTGTGCTGATACTCGCAGTGCTCGGTCATTTTGGCTTGGGCCATCGAGATGTATCGTCCTTTGTGCTGTGTTTTGGGGCTGATGGCCATGTCGCTGTAGAGAAGACTGGAAGCGACCAATTCGCTCGTGTCAATGCTGCCACTCGTTTCAATGATGAGACCAATGCTCTTACGAGCGATGACGGTGATCCCTGCCCATCGCCTTGCACTGACATCCCTATCGATGGCGATGACCACATTCCCTTGCAACTGACGGAGTTATTAAAATTAGCGATTGATACCGGGCTTTTGCCGGTATTTTTCCTGATTTCGCTCTTGACTCTTTATGCCAAAGTCATCATTCGGCAGCCGGCATTTTTCGACCCGCCCTTCACCGATTCCAGACTGCTCGCCCTGCGCAGCACCGTTTTACTGATTTAGCCGACTCTCCTAGCCGTAACTCACCAGATGAAGACGCAGGTTCACCTGTGTCCGTGTTGACGTTCCCTCTATGCTACGGAGAAATTTTCCATGTTCTCGAATTATGTGCGGCCACTTGGCGTTGCACTGTGTTTATTGATTACTGCCGGCTCGGTCGATGCGAGTCCGGCAGACGACACGCTATTGCCGGCACAATCAGGCGATCTGGGTGCAAACGGTTCCAGTCGGCAAGCCATTGAGGAACCGACCGGTTCCCTGGTTTTGTCTCAAGTCTTGGCTTTAGCGCTAACCCAGAACCCCGAGCTATCGGCCTTTTCCTGGGAGAGCCGAGCACAGGAAGCCGCCACCCTCCAAGCGGGTTTGTTTCCCAATCCCACCTTCAATGCCAATGCCGCGAACTTTGGTAATCAGGTCATCAAGGGCTTCGATGGCGATGTCGTCACCTTGGAACTCAGCCAATTGATCGAATTGGGCGGAAAACGCACCGCCCGCATGGAAGCGGCATCGCTGACCAAACAATTAGCCGATTGGGATTACGAAACCAAACGAGCCGATGTACTCACCCAAGTCACTCAGGCATTTATTGACGTGTTGGCCGCCCAACAGCGCTTGACGCTGACACAGCAAATTCATGAATTGGCCAATCAGACAACGGTTACGACCGCTGCGCGAGTGCAGGCAGGCAAGGTATCGCCCGTTGAAGAAACCAAGGCTAAAGTTGCTCGCGCTTCGGTGCAAATTGAGCTGATGCGAGCCCAGAAAGAACTGGAAGCCGCCCGCAAGCGCTTAGCCGCCGGCTGGGGCAGCACGACACCGCGTTTTGAGACGGTAAACGGTCATTTGGAAAGTATACAAGCACCAGCTTCCCTGGACTCATTGGCGCAACGCCTCTCCAAAAATCCCGATTTAGCCCGTTGGGTCACCGAGATCACCCAACGTCAGGCGCTTATCACGATGGAAAAATCCAAAGCTATCCCGGATGTCACCGCGACTGTAGGCGCCAGTAAATTTCTGATGCCCAATGATTACGCCTTAGTCGTTGGTTTTTCGGTGCCATTGCCGGTATTTGACCGCAATCAAGGCCGTATTCAAGAAGCCGAGCATCGTTTGACCAAAGCGGAAGACGAATTGCGCAGCGCCGAGATACGCATCGCCACGGCATTGAACACCGCCTATCAGGCCTTGGATACCGCTCATTCCGAAATCATCACCTTGCAGCAAGACATTTTGCCGGGCGCCCAAAGTGCTTATGACGCCGCTCGCGAAGGCTACCGCTTGGGAAAATTCAGTTTTATGGACGTACTGGATGCACAGCGCACCCTGTTCGGCGCCAAAAATCAGTATTTACTGGCCTTGGCCGAATATCACAAGTCCGTGGCCAACGTGGAACGTCTGGTCGGCGGCAATATGAACGCGGACAGCCAACCCGAGGTATCACCATGAACACGATTAACAAAAAACAATGGACCGCTATTGCCGCGATTGTTGTGGTCGGCCTCTTGCTCGGCCTATTGATTTTGAGCATCGACAAATCGATGCCGGAAGGCGAGGAACACGGCGAAGAAAACCATGCAGCGGCTAAAGTCGATAGCGCCGAACATGCCGATGACGCCAGGCAGGCCCAAGGCCCGCACGGCGGCACTGTTTACAGCGACGGTGACTTTAAGCTGGAAATCCTGCTCAGCGAGGAAGGTGGTGAACCGCACTTTCGCGTTTATCCGTTCAATCAGGATAAACCGCTTCAGCCCGTTGCCGATCAACTCTCCGTGCAACTAAAGCGCCCGAGCGGCGAGCAACAGCGCATCGAGTTTGCGCCTGAAAAAGCGTATTGGCAGAGTATCCAGGCTATCGATGAGCCCCATGTCTTTGAAGCGAACGTGACGGCAAGGCATGATGGTCAGACGTTTCAGTTTGCTTTCAGTAAAGAAGAAGGCAAAGTAACCTTGAGCGATCAGCAAATCGCCGAAACCGGTATCTCGATTCAGACCGCAGGTGCAGCGCACATCATAAGCTCTGTCACTCTACCGGGTGAAATTCGCTTCAATGAAGATAAGACGTCTCATGTGGTACCGCGTTTGGCCGGCGTGGTGGAGAGCATTTCCGCCAACCTGGGCCAGCAAGTCAAACAAGGCCAGGTCATCGCCGTGATTGCCAGTACGGCGTTGTCCGAGCAGCGTAGTGAATTGTTGTCGGCACAAAGGCGACTGGAGTTAGCCCGCTCTACTTTTGCGCGGGAAAAACACTTATGGGAGGACAAAATCTCGGCGGAGCAAGACTACCAACAAGCCCGGCAGGCGATGCAGGAAATGGAAATCGCCGTTCATAATGCCCAACAGAAATTGATAGCACTCGGCGCAAGTCCTACCGTGTCGGCCAGCGGCGGCTCACTCAATCGTTACGAAATTCGCGCACCGTTCGATGGCATGGTGGTCGAGAAACACATCGCCATGGGAGAAGCGGTCAAGGAAGATGCCAGCATTTTCACCATTACTGACTTGTCCTCCGTCTGGGCCGAAATTATCGTCTCGGCGAAGGATCTCAATGTCGTGCAAGTCGGCAAACAGGTCAACATCAAGGCCACGGCGTTCGATTCTTCGGCAACCGGTACGTTGTCTTATGTGGGCGCATTGATGGGCGAACAAACCCGCACCGCTACGGCACGCGTGACGCTGGACAATCCGCAGATGGCCTGGCGACCCGGATTGTTTATCACGGTCGAACTGCCTACCAAGGAAAGTGACGTGCCGGTCGCGGTGGCAGCCGATGCCATCCAGATGATCAAAAACAAGCCGACGATTTTTATTCGGGTCCCCGGCGGCTTTATTGCTCAACCGGTCACCACCGGACTGTCGGATGGCAAAGTCACCGAGATCGTGGCAGGACTCATGCCCGGTACCGAATACGCTGTCAATGGCAGCTTCGTCATTAAATCCGAGCAAGGCAAAAGCAGTGCCGAGCACTCGCATTGATCCCCAGGAGTTCGCATCATGTTTGAACGACTTATTCGTTTAGCGATCGAGCATCGCTGGCTGGTTATCCTGGCTGTACTCGGTATGGCAGGACTCGGTATCTTCAATTACTCGATTCTGCCTATCGACGCCGTGCCAGACATCACCAATGTCCAGGTACAAATTAATACGACGGCACCGGGTTATTCGCCTTTGGAAACCGAACAGCGAATCACTTACCCCATCGAAACCGTCATGGCGGGTTTGCCGCATCTGGAACAAACCCGGTCGCTTTCGCGTTACGGCTTATCGCAGGTCACGGTGATTTTCCAGGACGGCACCGATGTCTATTTCGCCCGGCAATTGGTGAACCAACGTATTCAGGAAGCCAAGGATAAACTGCCTGCCGGTATCACGCCGGCGATGGGTCCCATTTCCACCGGTCTTGGCGAAATCTATTTATGGATAGTCGAAGCCCAAGAAGGGGCCAAAAAACCGGACGGTTCGCCTTACACCGCGACCGATCTGCGTGAAATCCAGGACTGGATTATCAAACCGCAGTTGCGCAACGTGCCGGGTGTCACCGAAATCAATTCCATTGGTGGCTACGCCAAACAATATCAGGTGGCACCGATTCCGGAAAAACTGGCGTCCTATGGTCTGACCTTGCAAGACATCGTTACCGCGCTGGATCGTAACAACAATAATGTCGGTGCCGGCTACATCGAAAAGCGCGGCGAACAATATCTGATTCGTGCGCCGGGCCAAGTGCATTCGATGGAAGATATTCGCAACATTATTCTCGGTAATGTCCAGGGTGTGCCCATTCGCATTCGCGATGTCGGCGAAGTCGAAATCGGCCGAGAACTGCGCACCGGCGCTGCAACCGAAAATGGCCGAGAGATGGTATTGGGTACGGTCTTTATGCTGATCGGTCAGAATAGCCGTGCCGTCTCGCAAGCGGTCGACAAAAAGATGACGGAAATCAACCGCACGCTGCCCGAAGGGGTGCAGGCCGTGACGGTCTATGACCGAACGGTACTGGTCGATAAAGCCATCAATACGGTCAAGAAGAACTTAACCGAAGGGGCAATTCTGGTCATTGTGATTCTGTTCCTGTTCCTCGGCAATATTCGTGCGGCCATCATTACCGCAATGGTCATACCGTTATCGATGCTGTTCACCTTCACCGGCATGGTGACATACCAGGTCAGTGCCAACTTGATGAGCCTTGGGGCACTCGACTTTGGTGTGATCATCGACGGTGCGGTGGTGATTGTAGAGAACTGTGTGCGGAGGCTGGCCCATGCTCAGGAGCATCAGGGGCGTTCGCTAACACGTCGTGAACGTTTTCATGAAGTGTTTACGGCGTCGAAAGAAGCACGGCGGGCACTGTTATTTGGCCAGTTGATCATCATGGTCGTGTACTTGCCCATCTTCGCGCTGACCGGGGTGGAAGGCAAAATGTTTCATCCGATGGCGTTCACGGTGGTCATTGCCTTGGTGGGGGCCATGATATTGTCGGTGACTTTTATCCCAGCCGCCGTAGCGCTGTTTATCGGCGATAAAGTCGCTGAAAAAGAAAATGTGGTGATGCAGAGCGCTAAGCGTATCTATGCACCGGTACTGGATAGCGTCATGAGCAACAAGCCGGTGATACTCACGCTTGCGGTGGTCACGGTGATTCTGTCGGGCCTATTGGCGACGCGGATGGGTAGCGAGTTTGTGCCGAGCTTGAATGAAGGCGATTTCGCCATTCAGGCGATGCGCATTCCCGGCACCAGTTTGTCACAATCAGTCGCCATGCAGCAGCAGATTGAACAGGCTCTAAAGCAGCAGTTTCCCGAAATCGAGCGGATATTTGCACGAACCGGCACCGCCGAGATCGCATCCGACCCGATGCCGCCGAATATCTCGGATGGTTACATCATGCTCAAACCACGCGAGCAATGGCCTGAACCCGATAAATCACGCGATGATCTGCTAGCGGCGATACAAGTGGCGGCCAACAAACTACCCGGCAACCTCTACGAGTTTTCCCAGCCTATCCAGTTGCGCTTCAATGAACTGATTTCAGGCGTGCGTAGCGACGTTGCCGTTAAAGTGTTTGGTGATGATATGGATGTATTGAATGACACGGCGACTGAAATTTCGGTAGTTATGGCAGCGATTCCTGGTGCATCCGAAGTGAAAGTCGAGCAAACCACCGGCTTACCGATGCTGACGCTCAATATCGACCGGGATAAAACTTCGCGCTACGGCTTGAACGTGGGCGATGTGCAGGATGCGGTGGCTACCGCGATTGGTGGCACCGAAGCCGGCACCTTGTTTGAGGGTGACCGGCGTTTCGACATTATCGTGCGTCTGCCGGAGAACCTGCGCAGTAATCTGGATGCCATCAACCGCTTGCCAATCTCATTGCCGCGCGGGCAAAACCGAGATGGACGAACCAGCTATATCCCACTGGCCGAAGTAGCCAGCCTGGAAATGGCTCCCGGCCCTAATCAAATCAGCCGCGAGAACGGCAAACGCCGAATCGTCATCAGTGCCAACGTGCGAGGCCGCGACATCGGCTCTTTTGTTGCCGAGGCCGAACAAAAGCTGCAACAGAAAGTCAAAATTCCATCCGGTTATTGGACAAGTTGGGGCGGACAGTTCGAACAGTTGCAATCGGCGGCCCATCGCTTGCAAATTGTGGTGCCTGTGGCGTTAATCCTGGTTTTCACACTCCTGTTCATGATGTTTGGCAACGCCAAGGACGGTTTGCTGGTGTTCAGCGGCATCCCCTTTGCGTTGACCGGCGGCTTGGTCGCACTTTGGTTGCGCGATATTCCAATGTCGATTTCGGCGGCAGTCGGATTCATCGCCTTGTCGGGTGTAGCAGTACTGAACGGGCTGGTGATGATTGCCTTTATCCGTGGTTTGCGCGACGAAGGCATGTCGCTGGATAAGTCGATTGTTGAGGGTGCTCTGACACGTCTTAGGCCGGTGCTGATGACCGCACTGGTAGCCTCGTTCGGTTTCGTGCCAATGGCCATTGCCACCGGTACCGGCGCAGAGGTACAGCGCCCGCTGGCGACTGTAGTGATTGGCGGCATTCTCTCGTCAACGATGCTGACATTGTTGGTATTACCGATTCTCTACTGGTTCGCGCATCGCCAAGACCAACCAATAAGTCCCATGATACCGGGAATACCGCAGATTGATTCCAACGAGGGTTAAACGATGAGTACCTGCGAGCCATCAGAAAAAACCTGTTGTTGTCCTGGCGAGAAACCGGATAACCACCAGCCAACGCCATCAAACTTGTCGAGTGGCATCACGTTCAAAATCGAGGGACTGGATTGCGCCGAAGAGGTCGCTACATTGAAAAGCGCGATAGGCCCGCTCGTGGGGGGCAGTGACAAACTGGCCTTTGATGTTTTAAACGGGCGCATGACACTGTTGTCTGATGCCGAGCCCGTGACTGAAAAAACCATCATCAAAGCGATAGCGGCAACGGGCATGCAGGCGGCTCGTTGGCAGTCCGGTCAGACCGATGCCGATGTCAAACAACTGCACCGTTCGAAGACCGGTTATACCGTGCTTAGCGGTGTATTTATCGCGGCCGGCATGCTGATTCATATCGCCATAGCCGGCGGCTTTGTGGATATTCAAACCATTTTCAGCTCGGCCAAAAACGGCACCCTGCAATGGGACGTGGTCACTGACTATCTGCAAAGCTTACTAAATGCCCATGCTCAGCAGGCGATGCCTTTGCCTGAAAAAATAGCCTTTGGTTTAGCGGTGGCTTGCGGTGCTCGGCATGTGATCGTTAAGGCGTTTTATGCCTTGAAACGCTTCCGAGCGGATATGAATTTGCTGATGACGATTGCGGTTATTGGGGCAATGTTCATTGATGAATGGTTTGAGGCGGCAACGGTCAGTTTTCTGTTTGCGCTGTCTCTGGCGATTGAGAGTTGGAGTATTGGCCGTGCCCGGCATGCCGTTGAAGCCTTGCTGGATTTAGCGCCCTCGACGGTGACGATCAAGGATGAAACCGGCCAGGAATGCGTGGTACCAGCGGCAGAAGTCAGTATAGGCACCCGTTTCATATTAGCGCCTGGCGCTAAAATCCCCCTGGATGGCAACGTAATTGCCGGTTCCAGTTCAGTCAATCAGGCGCCGATTACCGGTGAAAGCATGCCGGTTGCCAAGCAAGTGGGTGACGAGGTGTTTGCCGGCAGTATTAATGTTGAAGGGACATTGGAAATCCGATCCACCAAGTTGGTTTCGGATACCACCTTGGCACAGATTACCCGGTTGGTCGGCGAAGCTCATGGTAAGCGAGCCGAGGTCGAACAATGGGTGGAGAAATTTGCGCGTATTTATACCCCGGCTGTGATGCTGGTGGCGTTGGCCATGTGCATCATTCCACCGGTATTTTTCGAAGGAGGCTGGAACGAATGGTTTTACCACGCCTTGGTGTTGTTGGTCATTGCCTGCCCCTGTGCATTGGTCATTTCGACACCGGTCAGTATTGTCGCGGCCTTAGCGTGTGCAGCCCGACAAGGCATTCTGATCAAAGGCGGCATTTATATTGAAACACCCGCCCATCTGAATGCGATTGCCTTTGATAAAACCGGCACACTAACCTCTGGTGAACCCGTCGTCACCGGTGTTTATCCATTCAATAGTCATACCGAAGAAGAACTGTTAAGCCGTGCCGCCGCACTGGAAGCACGAAGCAATCATCCGTTGGCAAAAGCTATTTTACGCTATACGGAACAACGCGGTATCAACGTGGCCAGCGCAGACAATGTGACGGTTCTACCGGGTAAAGGTGTCACCGGACTATTTAATGGCACGGATTTCTGGCTGGGATCGCGTCGTTATCTGTTGGAGCGTAGCCAAGAAATCCCGGAAATCAGTGAAAAAGCGATTGCCCTTGAACAAACGGGGCAAACCGTGATTGCCATCGGCAATGATCGGCATATTTGCGGCCTCATTGCCGTTGCCGACCAGCCTCGCACTGAAATCAAATCGATTTTGCAAGCGCTGAGACAAAATGGCATTCAACATTTAGCCATGTTGACCGGTGACAATCGGGTGACGGCCACTAACATCGCGACCCAAATTGGCATCGATGAGATACACGCCGAATTGTTGCCCGCCGATAAAGTGAAGATCGTCAGTCAAATGGTCGAGCAATACGGACAGGTAGCGATGATCGGGGACGGTGTCAACGATGCGCCGGCGTTGGGACGGGCCAACCTGGGAATTGCCATGGGGGTGCTAGGGTCGGATGCGGCTATCGAGATAGCCGATATTGCTCTGATGGGCGATGACCTCTCCAAGCTGCCCTGGCTGATCGGACATTCCAAAAGAACACTGGCGATTATTCGACAAAATATTACGTTTGCACTGACGATCAAGGCTGCGTTCGCCGTTTTAGCCTTTGCCGGTGTGGCTACCCTATGGGAAGCCATTGCAGCCGATATGGGCGCTTCCTTATTGGTTGTAGCCAACGGATTGAGATTACTTCATCCCAAAAATACGGCCTTTTAAGTGCTCTGAATTTATTAAAGGGCACTTTAACATCATCAAAGCGCCTAGACATTACCGTTTCAAGATACCTTTGGAGATAACCATGACATTAAAATCACTGATTCTTTTAGTTTTAGCTGAATCCTTATTATCTGCTTGTAGCTTCATGGAGCCTCACGCCATGGATACTGACCTGGCTATACAGCATGAGACATTGGCCAAACACTTCCAAGACGAGGCCAACGAATTACAGACGAAGATTGAGGAACATAAAAAATTTCTCAGCCGATTTGACTCACAACGCTATGTTTACGGTAGACATGCGAACGATCTTAAAGCACATAGCCAAGAAGTGATTGATCTTTATCAGCAGGCCGTCACTGCAAACCGGGACATGGCAGAAATGTTGCGGGAAGCGGATCATTAGTTGTAGCACTTCGCCCTCTGCCTTGTCCGTTCTTGTACTATCAAACTTATAATTTTCGGATATATATTTGGATACCTATCACCAGACAAAAGTGAAAAGTGCGCCAAGTTAGTGAAAAACTAATGACACAAATAATGAAAAAATCCGATTGGCTTTGGCTCTTAGAACCTTAACGAGGGCCATACTGCAACTGTGTTGGCTTGATCGGCTAGCCAGTTGCCCTCTAATTGGCATAACCGCAGAATTCGGAAAAAATAGTACGCTAAGGTTTCGGTGTGGATAAGTTTGGGACTTGTGCTTATCGGGTCACTAGGTGACTCATGCGCGCATGAGGGGACAGCTAGTAAAACTATCAAAGCGATACTGCAAAAACTCACCGCTCGCGATACCTTGCTCTATACTTTAAAGAATGACGCTAATGAATCTTTGGCTTGAGCCAAGTATTCATTTTTTGTGTTGATAGGGAAACTTTACGCTTGGGATTGAATCCACGCTTTATGCGCGATAGGTTTCAAGAGCATTAAACACATCAATTGATCTTAGTGGCGAAATGACCGTGGGATTTTTTCGACATCATCACTATCAGACCGTTATGGTGCTGATCATGTTGACTAGCTGGCTCTTCATGCTGGTGTCGTCAACGTGTGCGATGCCGATGCCTGCGCAAATGCAAATACCAGTGACGGACACGATGCCAGTTGGTTGTTCCGATTCGGCGCATCATGGCGCCGCAGCGACGCAACTCTCACCAAACCAAAACTGTACACTCAAGGCGTGTCCGGACTCCCAGCCTAACCCCGCGCTAAATTTCAAAATCGATAAGCCTGATCTACCCGTTTTTATCTTGTGCCTGACTTGGCTAAGTATTTATATTTTTAGCCCATTACCCTGCCTTTTTACCCGTCATAGACAACGAAGACCGACTGCCAATCCCATACCGATACGCTATCGGTTCTGTACTTTTCTGAATTAGCCATTTCTCCCAGGTAACCCGCGCCTTGTAGGCGTGATAGGGCTTCATGCTTTGGCGTGAGTCTGTGTTTCCCTTGATTGGAGAAAATAATGTACCCCTTGTTTTACCCCACACCTGTTGATCGGGTGTCGTGGCCCTATTGGGCGCTCTGCTGCTATTTACTGATTTTTATCGGCGTAGTCCATGCCGATGAAGCTTTTTTGTCCCTGGAACAGGCTGTTGAACTAGCGCAGGCCGGTAACCCTGGTATCTCCGAAATTAAAGCGCGTGCCGAAGCATTAGCCGCCATTCCATCGCAAGAGGGCGCACTGCCAGACCCGACGCTTAATTTCGATACCTTAAATGTTCCCACCAACAGTCTCAGTCTTCGCAAGGAAGATATGACCATGATGGATGTTGGTATTAGTCAGACGATTCCTTTTCCGGGCAAGTTGGCCTTGAAGGAACAAGCAGCCGAACAAGAAGCCCTGGCGGCAGCCGACTCGGTGGATGTCGCCCGTTTGCGCTTGGTTCGCGACGTCAAACAGACTTGGTGGCGCTTGTTTTATTACGATAGGGCCATCAATGTCATTGCCGAAAGCGAACAATTTTTTCAGCAATTGATCGATACGGCCCAGTCCCGTTACAAAGTCGGTCAGGGGCAACAGCAGGATGTGATGCTGGCCCAATTAGAACTCTCGAAACTCAAGGATGAAAAAATCGAGCTGATCAGCATGCGCCACAGTACCGGCATTCAGATCAACACATTGCTCAGCCGCAACTCCGATACCTTGGTAAAACTGCCTGACCAAGCCGAGATCAAAACCCCGGTCTTGGTGGTTGCGGAATTGCAGGCACAAGCCATGGAACATAGCCCACGGTTCGAGCAGCATCACAAAATGCTCGGTGCCGCCAAGACCCGCATTGAAATCGCCGAAAAGGATTTTTATCCCGATCTGACACTGGGTGCCGGTTACGCAGTCAGACAAAACACCCCATCCGGCGAATCCCGTAGCGATTTTGCTAGCGTCAAACTCAGCATCAATTTACCGATCTATGCCGAACAAAAACAGGCCAAGGCAGTCGATCAACGCAATAGTGAGTTGCTGCAGGAGCAGTACGCCTTGCAGGACGAGCACAATAAAGTCCATGGTGAAATTGCAGCCAATACCGCCCAATACCTGCACGCAAAACAGCGATTAGCATTATTCGAGCATGAAATCATTCCTCAAGCTCAGCAAGCCGTCAGTTCTTTGATGGCCGGGTACCCTGTTGGCAAGACGGACTTCAGCAACTTACTGCGAACACAGTTGAGTTTGTTTCAGTATCAAAGCCAATACTGGAAATCGTTGGTCGAAACCCAGCAATTGCTGGCGGAACTATCGAACTTAATCGGTAAGGACCTGACACATGACTAAGCAAACTATTCTGGTCAGTGTATTGACCCTGCTCATTGGAATCGCCGGCGGCTTTTGGCTGGCGGATAAGCCGCAACCCATGGAAAAGACTGTGTCGGTCGCAGAGCATAAACCACGGTTTTATCGGCATCCGATGAATCCAAAAGTGACGTCTCCGACACCGGCAAAGGATGAAATGGGCATGGATTATCTACCGGTTTATGCCGATGAAGTCTCGCAGACAACCCAGCCGAACAAAGGCCGTATTCTGTACTATCGCCATCCCATGGGGGCGGCCGATACCTCGCCTGTGCCGAAAAAGGATGAGATGGGAATGGATTATCTGCCGGTTTACGAAGGCGAGGTAACGAGTTCTAAACTCTTGACCATTAGTCCGGAAAAAATCCAAAAGCTCGGCGCCAAAACCGAGAAAGTTCAATATCGGGATTTAGTGCGTTCTATCCGTGCGCCGGGCAGTATTCAAGTTGATGAGCGTCGGTTGCATGTCATCAATGCCAAATTCGAGGGTTGGATACAACGCTTGCTAGTTAATAGCACCGGACAATCTGTCAAACGTGGACAACCACTATTGGATATTTACAGCCCCGATCTTCTGACGGCGCAGCAGGAATATCTGATTGCCAAACAAGGTGAAGGTGCATTAGAACAGGCCAGCCCGCAGGCGCTTGCCACCGCCCAGCAACTCACCCGCAATGCCTTGCAACGCCTAAAAAATTGGGACATTGGCACGGCCCAATTAAAACGCTTGCAAGAGCGCGAACTCGTGATTGAAACTTTATTGTTACCATCGCCTGTCAATGGCGTGGTCATGGAAAAGCCCGCAGTAGAAGGCATGCGTTTTATGCCGGGCGAGGTACTGTTCCAAATTGCCGATCTGAGTCGGGTGTGGCTGATGGTCGATGTATTCGAGCCCGATTTAGAGTGGATTAAATTAGGTCAAGAGGTTAGCGTCAATATCAAGGCTTACCCTGATAAATCCTTTCATGGGCAAGTCAGTTTTATCTTTCCCACGTTGAATACCGACACACGCACCGTCAAGGTCAGAGTGGACATGGACAACGCCAAAGGTTTTCTGAAACCCGGCCTGTACGGTAGCGTTGAAGTATTAGCGACTCAACAACGACACCGAGAGCTGAGTGTCCCCGATTCGGCTATTCTCGATAGTGGTACGCGGCAGGTAGCACTGGTACAGCTCGATGATGGCCGGTTCGAGCCGCGCACCGTGAAGATAGGCCATCAGGCCAACGGATTCAGCGAAGTGCTTGAGGGTTTACAGGATGGCGACAATGTCGTCACCCGCGCTAATTTCCTGATCGATGCCGAAAGCAATTTGAAATCGGCGCTGGACAGTATGAGTAGTGCTGAGGCGATGCCAAAGGCCGAATCGAATCAGGACGATTCAGTGGCCATGCCAGAACATGAGCATAGTCAACATGTGATGGAGCACTAGCCATGTTGGAACGGGTCATTGCCTGGTCGTTAAAAAATGTGTTTCTGGTGTTGATCACCACACTACTTTTAATCTGTGGCGGCATTTACGCCGTGATCAAAATTCCACTAGATGCCTTGCCAGATTTGTCCGATGCGCAAGTGATTGTCTACACGGAATACCCTGGCCAAGCACCCCAGGTGGTCGAGGATCAAGTCACTTATCCACTGACCACCGCGATGCTGAGTGTGCCAAGATCCAAAGTGGTTCGTGGTTTCTCATTTTTCGGCGCATCCTTTGTGTACGTGATCTTTGAGGATGGTACTGATATTTATTGGGCGCGTTCCAGGGTACTCGAATATTTAAACTTTGCGGCCGGGCGCTTGCCGCGTGGTGTTACACCACAACTCGGGCCCGATGCGACCGGTGTGGGCTGGGTGTATCAATATGTGTTGCTGGGGAAGGAATACTCGCTGGCTGAACTACGTACCTTGCAAGACTGGTTTGTACGCTATCAGTTAACCAAGGCACAAGGAATCGCCGAAGTGGCCAGCATCGGCGGGTTTGTTCAGCAATATCAAGTCACCGTTGATCCACATAAACTCCAGGCTTATGGCATCCCCCTAAAAACCGTGACAGAGGTGATTGCCAATGGCAACCGCGATGTGGGCGGTCGAGCCATTGAAATGACTGAAACAGAATATATGGTACGCGGTCGTGGCTATTTGCATGGTATTCATGATTTGGAACGGCTGGTATTAAAAGTCGCCAATGGCACACCCGTGTTAGTGCGGGATGTAGCCCGAGTGGAATTGGTCCCAGATGAACGTCGTGGTATTACCGAGTTGAATGGTGAGGGTGAAGTGGTATCCGGCATCGCTATTGCCCGCTACGGTCAAAACGCGCTGGAAGTGATTGATAACCTGAAACTACGCTTAAAGGAAATCACAGCGGGGCTACCAACAGGTGTGAGTATTCAAGCGGTTTATGACCGCTCGGATCTGATCCATCGGGCGATTGAAAATCTACGACACACGCTGTTGGAAGAGAGTGTGGTCGTGGCCGTGATTTGTGCAGTATTCCTGTTGCATCTGCGCAGCGCCCTCGTCGCCATTGTGATGTTGCCGGTTGGCATATTGATGGCGTTCATCGTCATGCATTTGCTGAACATGAACTCCAACATCATGAGTCTTGGCGGCATTGCCATTGCCATTGGTGCGATGGTCGATGCCGCCATCGTGATGGTCGAAAACGTGCATAAGCACCTTGAGCATGATGCGTATAAATTACCCAGACACACCATTGTATTGAATGCCTGTCGGGAAGTCGGCCCGCCCTTGTTCTTCAGCTTACTGATTATCACCGTATCCTTCTTGCCGGTATTTACCCTGGAAGCGCAAGAAGGTCGGCTATTTCAACCCTTGGCCTACACCAAAACCTTTGCCATGGCCGGCGCGGCGTTGCTATCGGTCACCTTAGTGCCGGTACTGATATTGCTATTTGTGCGCGGTCATATCCGGGCAGAACAAGATAACCCAGTCAATCGGCTGTTGCTGTGGCTGTATCGTCCGGTGATTACTTGGGTCATGCGTTTTAAAAAAACCACTGTCTTGCTGGCGATACTGGCACTGGTTGCCAGTATTTACCCTGCTATGCAATTGGGCGGTGAATTCATGCCGACCTTAAACGAAGGCACCCTGCTGTTCATGCCGCAGACCTTGCCCGGCATGTCGGTCACCAAAACCGCCGAGCTGCTGCAAACTCAGGATCGCATCATCAAAACCTTTCCCGAAGTCGAATCGGTATTCGGCAAGGCCGGTCGCGCCGCCACCGCCACCGATCCGGCGCCCTTAGAAATGTCCGAGACGGTGGTCAATCTGAAACCGGAATCGCAGTGGAGGCCGGGCATGACCGTCGACAAATTGATTACAGAAATGGATCAGGCTCTGCAAATCCCTGGCGTCAGCAATGCCTGGACCATGCCGATCAAAAATCGCATCGATATGTTGGCAACCGGTATTAGGACGCCTGTTGGCGTAAAATTGTTCGGTAACGACCTAGCTGAAATGGAACGGCTAGCCCAGCAAATCGAACAAGCCATCAAGAACGTACCCGGCACCACCAGTGCTTATGCCGAGCGGATTACCGGGGGGTATTATCTGAATATCGATCCAGATTATGACGCTTTGGCTCGCTATGGTTTGCTGGTCGGCGACATTCAAAATCTGATTTCAACCGCTATTGGCGGTGAAATGGTGACCACTATGGTTGAAGGCCGGGAACGCTTTGGCGTGATAGTGCGTTATCCCCGCGAACTCAGGAACAGTCCTAGTGCCATAGGCAATCACTTACTGGTAACGACTGCTGACGGTGCCATGATTCCTTTATCGTCGGTTGCACATTTGAGCTTATCCAAAGGACCACCGGGTATTCGTACCGAAAACTCTCTGCTCTCCGCCTATATCTTTGTCGATTTGCGGGATCGTGATATTGCCAGCTATGTTCATGATGCCAAACTCGCAGTCGAGAAAGCCGTGCAGATGCCTACCGGTTATTACATAACCTGGAGTGGGCAATTCGAGTATATGGAGCGTGCCGTTGAGCGCTTGAACATAGTCGTACCATTGACCATGCTGATCATTTTTATCCTGCTGTACCTGAACTTTGGCCGTATGACGGAAACCCTAATCGTCATGTTGTCGGTGCCGTTCGCCCTGGTAGGCGGCGTCTGGTTACTGTGGGCGTTGAACTATAACGTCAGCGTGGCAGTGGGTGTCGGCTTTATCGCACTGGCCGGGGTGGCTGCCGAAACCGGAGTGATTATGCTAATTTACCTGGATCACGCCTATCAAGCCAAAATCGAAGAATGCAGGCAACAGGGTAAGGAAATGGGGCTGAACGAACTCTACACCTGTGTAATTACAGGTGCTGCAGAACGGCTGCGGCCCAAGATGATGACAGTGGCCGCCATCATGGCAGGTCTATTACCCATCATGTGGAGTAATGGAACCGGATCGGAAGTGATGCGGCGCATTGCCGCCCCTATGGTGGGAGGGATGATCTCCTCAATGCTGCTGACGCTAATCGTAATCCCTGCAATTTATGCGCTGTTGAAAGGCCATTCGTTGAGACCACGATGAGCCCAAGCCAGTAAATTTCACATTCATAGATCCAGGAGGTTTATGACGATAAGTACAGTCCAAATGATGCATTAAACAACACCCTTTTACGAAGCAGGACGGCATTTTGATTGCTGTCTGAAGAATTTAACTTAACTGGAGAGATCTTATGAAAACCATCACTAAATTGTTGGTCGTCACGTCTTTAACGCTGGGAGTTTTATCAGGTTGCCAACAAAACCCCCATCCCATGGATATGAGCGCAGCTATCCAAAGCGCTAAAACCAAGGATGACCATGAGTCTTTGGCGACTCATTATGAACAAGCCGCAAAGGATGCCGAAGTTAAAGTGGAAGAACACAAAAAGCTTCTGCAACAGTACAAGCAGCACAGCTACCTGTACGGCAAGCAATCCGAAATGTTCCTAGAACATTGCCAATCGCTAATCAGCTCCTACCAAAAAGCAGTTGATGCCAATACAGCGATGGCTAAAATGCATCATCAAATGGCAGGTACCCAATAAACTCAGTCTTAACTATTGAAGGATTTGAGGGCATGAATATTTAATTTCGTGCCTTCAAATCAACAGTCTGAATTCTGTTGAAATTCTGCCCTTAACCAAATATGGGCGGAAGCCAGTTTTGGCCGAATTCGCTCTACCAAAATGAAGGGTGCGAAAGTTTTCAATATTAGTGGCACAAAATCCGGAATATTTCATTATTTGTGTCAAAAGCGGGTATAGCTTGTGACACAAATAATGAAAAATCACTTTAAAATCAATCGACCACTTTTCATTTTTTATGTCACCCGACATATAAAGAAAGTAATTGGAAAGGAAGAAAGTCGTGTCGGGTTGCCGGGCTATGCTGCAAAAATTTCAATGCAATAATCCTGGGGTTGGCTTAAAGTCACCCTGACATGAAAAAACTAGGCCGAAACGATCCCTGCCCTTGTGGCAGCGGTAAAAAATATAAGCAGTGCTGCTTGAAGACAGCAGACGCCCAGATTGCGCATGATCGGGCTGAAGCCGTCCCGAAAGCCATCCAGTGGCTCTTCACGAAGTATGAGCAGCCGGCCCGTGCCGAGATTGATGAAGGTTTTTTTGGTGGACTCGACGACGATGAATATGCCGAGCTTCAGGACCTACCCGAGGACTCGTATACCGGCATTATGATCAATGCCATGGAATGGCTGCTGGCAGATGGCGTGCTGACCCTCAAAGACCAGGACTATCGCGTTGCGGATTTGTTACTTGGAAAGGGTGGTCCGCTATTGTCTGCTGAACAGCGACAATGGCTTGAGCGTCTAACAGCACTACCCCTCAGGCTTTACGAAATTGTGGCGGTGGTGCCCGGCAAATGCCTGACATTAAGGGATGTGATGCTGCCCGAACGCCCGCCCGTTCTCGTCCAGGAAAAATCAGGCTCACAACAAGCTAACCGGTATGACCTGATCGCGGCACGCATCGTGCCGTTTGACGCTCATTTTGAACTGTCCGGCGCCGTTTACTCTTTCCCCCGCCAACAAAGCTGGGATTTGTTGGAAGAACTCAAAGACGAATTAGAGGGCGTCGAGCCGGATTCTGCTCTCGCCAAGGAAATCACTAGTGCCATCATCCCGTTTCACTGGCTCCAGTTATTTGTCAGGGCCTTTGAAATGCCGCCAGTGGTTGATCATGTCACGGGTGAATCGCTGCTGTTCGTGACTGATCATTACCGGGTTCTGGACTGGGACGCATTGGACCAGGCCTTGACCAGGGCAGCGGATATCGAAGGCAATCGTGATGCAGGTTGGAGCCGTATATTTGTAGGCGAAGATGGGCTGACACGGCAAAGTCTCAGTATTCATCCCAGCAAACGCCAGGATCGAATCAAAGTGTCCTATCATACTCAACAGTATGCGGACAAAGGCAGACCTTGGTTCGAAGCGGTTTCAGGCACTACGGTGGCCTTTATCAGCCGGGAACTGGCCGCCCCCAAAGGCATGCTGGCTAATATGCAGCCTCATGACATCCCGGAAAGGTCGGAACCGATACCCCTGCCACCCGAGATAATAGGCGAGCTCATAGAGAAAAGAATTCGGCAGCTTTACGCTGACTGGGCTGACAAGCCATTACCGATATTGAACAATCAAACGCCGCGCGAGGCCATCAGAACCCCGGAAGGATTGGAACAAGTCAAATTCTTGCTGCACACCTACGAACATGGCGAAGCCCAGCAAGCCAAAGCGCAACACCGCCCTCCGGTTTCCTATGAATTTCTTTGGCAGTCAGTAGGGATCGCGCCGTAAGTACCGGGGATAGTTAATCTGATCCCAGGACAGGGTTAAAGGTCTTTAATGGTGGGGAACGCCAGTTTCGAAGCATTGACCCGGTTGCGCAAATCAAGACCCGGTTTGAAATGAACGGTGTGCCGACTCGGTAGACTGACAGACTCCCCGGTCTTGGGATTCCTACCCATACGGGCTTTGCGGGGAATCGTTGAAAAACCACCAAATCCACGAATTTCAATTCGTTCGCCAGTGGCGACAGCGGTAGTCAAAACATCAATGATAGTGTTGACAGCGAGCTCTACGTCTTTTTGCAGCAGGTGCGCTTGCTTGGCGGCCAGCGCACCCATCAGTTCCGATTTTGTCATCTGAAATGTCGAAGGTTCGACGGTGAGTTAATCGTCGAATCATAGCGCAGTTTCAAGAGGACTTCGAGCCACTCAACGCCCTCTATTTCTCAAGAGAATTTAACCGTTAACGGCGTCTTTTAAAGCCTTTCCGGCTTTAAAGCCTGGTAGTTTTGCCGCAGCAATGGTCAGTCCAGCGCCGGTTTGCGGATTGCGGCCTTGACGCTCGGCACGTTCCTTGACTTCGAAAGTGCCAAACCCCACTAACGATACCGAATCGCCGTTTTTCAAGGTATTTTGAATGGCACTGAGGATGCCATCCAAGCCCCGCCCGGCATCGGCTTTACTGAGATTCGCATGGCTGGCAATGGCGTCAATGAGTTCGGATTTATGCATGGTTTCCTCAAAAGGTGGGATGTAAAAACTAGGCGTTGATGATCGCAGTTTCAACATGTTCCTTCAAGCAAATCAGTCTGGAAGGCGTGTAAACCGGAACCGCAAAATTTATGTACCAGTAGCGAATGTCGGCTTATAAAATTCGCAAATTGTCGCAACCGACCCAAACTTGACGGTCGCACTTCTCCAAACCAGTCAGTCAGCTAAATCCAGCGCCTGGGAACTGGAGATCTACAAAGCGGTCATTGGCGACCGCATCCAACGGCCAATTTTGCGACATCCACATATAGAGGGTGCCTGCCAATATCGAGCCCTCGCCATTTCGGCAAACACAGAGTGAGAAATCAATAAACACCTTTCACTCGGTTTTACTTACAGCCATTTTTTGCGGGACAAGTGATTACTGAAGGTGAACATGATAGCGATTATGTAAGAACCCAATTGAATTTTGTATTTTAAAAAACTGTGCGTAACCATAGGCTGTAATAATAGCTACCCATCACTAAAACGTTAACGAGGTAAGACATGGGTAAAGGTCGGCTGGAGGCATTCAGTGATGGGGTACTGGCCATCATTATCACCATCATGGTATTGGAATTGAAAGTACCCCATTCTGCGGACATCAATGCGCTGGTTCCTTTGATTCCTGTGCTTTTAAGCTATGTGTTGAGCTTCGTCTATGTAGGCATTTACTGGAATAACCATCACCATTTACTGCAAACATGCCAAAAAGTCACTGGTTCGATACTGTGGGCAAACCTGCATTTATTGTTCTGGTTATCGTTATTTCCTTTCACAACTGCCTGGATGGGGGAAAATCACTTTGCGGCTATACCAACGATGGCTTACGGAGTGGTTCTATTGATGGCAGCAATTGCTTACATATTAATACAATACCTCATCATCGTTTCACAAGAGGCAAATTCGCTATTAAAAAGAGCTGTCGGTAGCGACTGGAAGGGTAAATCCTCACCATTGATTTACTTAATAGCGACACTAAGCACGTTTTGGTCGCCATGGTTAGCTCAAGGGCTTTATGTGCTGGTCGCATTGCTATGGTTAGTGCCAGATCGACGTATTGAGAACGTGATGTCTGAATATTAAAAGGATTTTTGATTTGCCAAGCAAATGACCAAATAAAACTGGGCTTTTCATTGTAACCTTCAACAATAAATTGAGTTGGTGAAGGTCTGCTCAAGCCTATTTGAAGGTCAGCTATTGAGAAACATGTATGGCGGCTTTCTGGCAGATTGGTTCAGCACCAATTAAAACAATGGTTTGCGTGTCAATTTTTCTTGAAAAACTGCAATAATCAGAGGTTTCCTAACCCCTTTAAACGCCATAATCGGACTTTTGATTTAGTTTTGCCTAACCTGTGATTTTTTAAAAACCCATCCGCAGACTTTTCAATACTTCTGCCACTTCGGGTTTTGCGGCCGATGTGGGTGGGAATATAGCGCAGATGGTGCGACGAATTTCCGGATCTGACAGATAACGAACTCGAATCTGATCTGCATTTTTGGTGATGGTGAATTCCGGCATTAGCGCAACACCGATTCCGGCGCGTACCATACTCAGTATCCATTCTTCGCTATTACTTCTATAGGCAGCATAAAGATTGACCTGCCGCCCCTGGCACACACTCCTCAGTGTTTCACGCAATTCACAGTTCAGGCGATCCAAGTAAGGTTCAGCTTGTATGGTCGCTAAATCAATTTGTTGCATTTGATTGAAACGGTGTTTGTCGTTGAAGACAACGACATAGCGTTCTTCGTAAAGCTCTAAAGACTGGTAACGCTCTGCCAGTAAGGATGTTGGTGCGCTGATAACTAAATCCAGGCCCTCTTCATCAAGTTGATTCAATAGATTGCATTCACTGTCGACGACTAATTCCAGTTCTACATGGGGTCGTTCTTGCTGAAAGTCAGTGAAGAATGGACTTAAATGGTGTGCGGCAATTGTCGTCATCACGCCGATGCGAAGTGGCACAGTATTTAAGCGGCTGAAATGCACAGCCTCAGCTTTGACAGCTTGCGTCTTGCGCACTATTTCACGTATAGAAGGTTCGACCAAACGTCCTAAAGCCGTCAACCGACATCCGCTGCGGTCTCGGCTAAATAGCTCACCGCCAAGTTCATCTTCCAATTTCTTAATTGCTTGCGTCAGGGAGGGTTGGGCCACATAGGTTGCTTGTGCAGCGCGAGTGAATGAGCCTTTATCGCAGACGGCCAGAAAATAGCGAATTTGTTGCATTTCCACAGCTTGCCTCCTTTCTTGAATAGGAAAAACCTATTATTTCATAGAAAATTGGTATTTTACAATTAACATAACTCATTATTTAATATAAACACCAAGTCACCTAAATATTCAATATTCCTATGAAAACAGCAAAATTAATCGTAATGTACCCTACACCAACAGATTTAAAAACTTTTGAACGTCGTTATGCTGATGAGCATGTGCCGATGGCTGTCGAAAAGCTGGCCGGCAAAACACGATTTGTCGCCTCATTGATTCTTTCCAATGCAGACAAATCTGCAGCGCAGTTTCATCGGATTGCCGAGGTTTATTTTCCATCCCTCGCCGAATTAGAGGCTTGTCTGAATTCACCAGGCGGCCAAGAAACAGCTCAGCATGCCGTTGAGATTTCTAGCGGTGGTGAGCCGTTGTTTCTGATCTCCGAGGTGGAAACCTTTGATTTCTAATCCGACCATCGGATTTAACATAATCACAGTGGAGGCAAATCAATGTCTAACTCTATCAAACTAAAAAAGGTGGCTTATAAGCGCATTAGGTGGCTGGGTCTGCTGCCTGTTGTCTTTTTGGTTGGATTAATGCCAACTATTGCCCAAGCGCATCGCGGTGCGCCTGACGAGGTCGATGCTTGCGTTACGAGGGTTGGTTTTGAACGAGTCCATTTCACGGCCTATACCCCGACTCTGTCAGGGGATCGGGAATATTGCAGCATCATTCCCGAAACCGGCCCAACTAATTTGGTGTTCGACTACGAAGGTAAAAGTCTGCGCAATGTCAGCGTGGAATTCGAAATCACCAAAGAACCTGAAGGGCAAAGGGTTTTTTATCAGCAGCCGAAAAAAGTTAAAAACGGTACTTTCGATAGTACGGTCGATTTTAGTCAATATGGTGCTGGTAATTATTTGGCACACATCGCTATTGTCGACAAGGATAAGCGTCTTGATACTCATATTCCGTTCTCTGTTGGCCTGGAATCGGTTCCGGGAAAAGGCTATATGCTGCAGATTGTGATGATCGGAAGCTTGTTGTTGCTGGCTTTTATAGTAATGAAGTTGGCGAATAAGGAAGCGCCCAATCACTCACCTGGGGCATGAGCGAATGGTACAGGCGAGTCAAACGTACTTAGGGGGAATATGACTATGAATATGGCTCAATTAAAGGTTTTTCTTTTAAGAACCAATTCTTGGCAGAAAGTGCTATTCGGGTTACCGATATTAGTAATGGTTGTCATGCTTTTGATGGATCATAGCGGCGACTCGGCAGAATTAGGGCAGGCCGTGTATCGACCTGAGATGCTGCAACGTCATTGCAAAGCTGATCAACTCAGTGGAGACGCTGGAGAGACTTATGGTGAAGAAACCGAAAATGGCATCAAATACAATGTCCGCACACCAGCCAATTATGATGCATCCGTTGCCCACCCACTATTACTGGTATTTTCTCCGGCCGGATCGAATCGGGCTAAAACCGAAAAAACAACTGGGTTCACTTTTCCTGCTACCCAAGCCGGTTTCATCGTGGCCTATGCGGATCACCCGGATTTATCGCCCAGCACTACCGTAGAATTAGGCACCATTCCCAGTTTAATGGCCAAAAAGTGGTGTATTGATGAAAAACAGGTCTATGTTACGGGACATTCCGATGGAGGGACTTCGGCAATGGCATTAGCGTTTATGACTGGCACACGACACATCCCACGTGCAATTGCGCCGAGCGCAGCAGGGGTTGCGTATGATGATTTACGCGACCGCAAATGCCCCGAGCCCTTGCCGGTTATGATCATGCACAGCAGCAAGGATCGCCTGTTTCCTGGTTATGGTCAGCAAGCGGTGGGTTGGTGGGCAGCTTGTAATAAATGTGATCCTATTCCGGATAAAATCGCAAATGGTTGCTCCTCTTATTCAGGGTGTGCCGAGGGCGTAAAAACGTTGTACTGTGAAGGTGATCAAATCCATTCACATTGGCCCGAGCGAAGTCAGGATATTGTCGAGTTTTTTGTGTCAGCGACTCAAGTTAGCCCACGGGCAAAGTGAAATTGGCTCCATATGAATCGTAATGGGTGCAAAGGTAAACCCGAAAGCAAACGGTCACCCGGATTCCTCTCGGGTCTGCCAGCTCCTTTTTGTGGCTGAACAGTTGGTTGACAACCGACCTGGACGTATTGAGCCTAGAGCCATCAAACGACGACCCAAAACGTAGCCGAATACCGGACAGCCGATTGGGTTACATGGTGCCTTAATTATTAAAATGGGATAGCTACTCCGAGCGGCGGGTTTTGGCCGTCTGCCGCCGATGGTCAGCGGCATATATTTCAGTTGCAAATAAGGAATCTGGTATTGGCGGTTGTCCGATCAATACCAGATGCAATGTCTAGTTTAATCTTATACTGTGCCACCCTCCCTGGCTCATACGATTCTGAATTAAGTCTCTGTACTGTTCAGGATCAGGTGGGTTTTTCCGTTGATGTCGCTTGTGATTACAATACCAGCAAGCCGCAACGATATTAGTTGGCTTGGTTGAACCACCTTCATGATGAGCTTTAAGATGCTCACCTGTGCATCTTAAGAGTTTGGCCTGATTAGGCGTTATTTTGTATTTGGCGGAAAATTCAACGATGTTCCCTTTCAACATCGGTTGGTCGCAATAGTAACAGCGACCGCGTTGACGGGAAAAAGCGATAGAGCGGGGTTTTACTAGGGATTTGCGTGATCTTGCCATGATAGCCTCAAAAAAACAAAAGTTACCCATGGCACTACTAGAGTGCACATTGGAAACCAGCTTTAATGCTCAGCTAACTGGTAAAAATACAGGCGTTCGTTTTTGAACTGCCCGGTGAAATTATATTGTTTATTCGTTGGGCAATACAACTAACTATTACATTCCCAAACCACAAAACCGTCGATGACATCCTTCGTTGATCGATGACGCTTGGCGTTGATCAGCGACATCAGTGATTCATTCAGAATTGTTAAGGCTTCCGCTTCGAAAAGGAATATTGGGTCCTCGGGGGATGCAATCGGGACCATCATCATGGTTTAGTCATCGGCTCATAGCCATGCGCTGGGTGCCCGCTTTATAGGGCCTCCTATTTACAGCGAACACACACTAACTCCCGCCAGTCAGTGGTATACCGTTGAGACATCCGCTCTGCTTTGGGTTTCCAGGTTTGATCGATGCGGGCCGTGGCCATGGCAATGCCTTTAGGAAATCGCTGATTGATGTGATCGACCGTTTTCATTAAGGCTCGGTTTTCTGTTGGTAAATCCGTGTCGGCAAAGTCGAACAACTGAGTTTGTCCCGGCGCGGTATCCGACTGAATCTGACTAAGTTGCACCCCGCATTTGTAATACCCGTAGCCAGGCTGGTAAATGGCACTGAGCAAGCGATTCACGACCGCCAGGATCACCCGAGTATCCTGACTGGGTTGATCCAGCCTGGCACTCGCACTGCGCTGGTATTGCGGTTCGCGCTCGGCAAAGCCATTGGTCCGAATGAAAATCGTCACGCTGCCGGCTACCGACTGTTGTTGCCTGAGTTTCTCGGTGGCCCGACTGGTGAACTCGGCCAGCGCGGCGGATAACTCATGGTAGTGGGTTAAGCGGCGGCTGAAACTGCGCGAACAGACGATTTGCTGTTTATTCGGAGCCACTTCTTCCAGGTCCAAGCAGGCAATACCGTTCAATTCCATCACCGTCCGGGCCACCACCACACTGAATTGCTGCTGGATTTTCGCCGGCGGTTGGCAGGCCAACTCCCAGACGGTCTTGATTCCGAGTTGGTCCAGTTTGCGCGAGAGTTGCGGGCCAATCCCCCAGACCTCGTTGACCGGTACGATACGCATTAGCTTTTCCCTGCGCAACGGGTCCGATACATCCAATACACCGTGAGTTTTGGGCCATTTCTTGGCGGCGAAGTTGGCCAGTTTAGCCAAGGTCTTGGTCGGCCCCATGCCGACACAGACTGGAATGCCGGTCGCGCGGAACACCACTTTCTTGATGCGCTGTCCGTAAGCAATCGGGTCGGATTGACATGGATAGACGCCGGTCAAATCAAGAAACGCTTCGTCAATTGAATAAATTTCCATGCAGGGGCTAAAGGCCTCCATGGTCGCCATGACCCTGGCTGACATGTCCGCGTAGTACGAATAATTTGATGAAAAAATTTGGATGTTGTGCTGCTCAACCAGATGGCGGATCTGAAACAGTGGCACGCCCATTTTAATGGTTCCCAACGCTTTCACTTCGGCACTTCTGGCCACCACACAGCCATCGTTGTTACTCAAGACAATCACCGGTTTGCCGTTCAGATCAGGTCGGAATACCCTTTCACATGAAACGTAAAAATTGTTGGCATCAACCAAGGCTATGCGCTTTTCCGCTGGCGACATGCTGGCTATACGGGATGAATGACATTGGTCACCACTCCCCAAACCACCAGCTCCAAATCGTCGCTGAGCATGATGTCCGGGTAATCCGGATTTTCTGCTTTTAGCGTCCATTGTTCGTTTTCACACGTCAGACGCTTAACCGTCAGCTCGCCGTTGAGTGCGCAAATCACGATTTTACCTGCGACCGGCTCCAGGGAGCGGTCGACGACCAAGATGTCGTTGGGGTGAATGCCGGCCCCGAGCATCGATTCGCCTTGTGCTCTCACAAAGTACGTCGCGGCGGGTCTTTGGATCAGCAATTCATTTAAGTCCAGGTTCTTTTCAATGTGGTCTGCAGCAGGCGAGGGGAAACCCGCAGAGACTTTGCCGGCGAACAAAGGCAGCCGAAGTCGTTGTAACCAGTGAGGTGGTTTGGAAACTGCCACGCGATCGGCCAATATCATTACATCATCGACGACATTACGTTTGAAAGGCAGTACAGGCATGGCATGGCACGACAGTTGGCTGATGAACGGGTGGCATAGCCTACCATTGAAAAGGTTAATGTTCTATATTTGTTCTTTGTGGCGGTCTTGCGCTACGCCCGGCTATTCGGGTTTAATGCGCTCAAGCAATTAGCGCGAGGCAGGGCTATGTGTGGCCGCTACAGTTTAACGACAACGCCGGACCTCATCATTGAGCATTTTCAGTTGCTGCGCCAGGTAAAGTTTCAGGCTAGTTATAACATTCCGCCTGGGCAAAAGATTCTTTGCATCGTTGAATTGGAAGACCAGTCGCGTAAAGCGGTCAATCTACACTGGGGATTGGTGCCGTCCTGGTCTAAAGATGCCAAGAACAGCGCTTATCTAATCAATGCCCGCGCAGAAACCGTGCGTGAGAAACCTTCGTTTCGATCTGCTTTTAAACAGCGCCACTGCCTGATACCCGCCGACGGATTTTTTGAGTGGCAAAAACAGGAAACCGGTAAACAGGCTTTCCACATTCATAGAGAGGATGGTCAGTTATTCGCCTTCGCGGGATTGTGGGAGCAATGGCCGCACGAGGCCGAAACGCTGTACTCCTGTACGATCATCACGACCGCCGCCACTGACCTGATGCAACCGATACACGCGCGGATGCCGGTGATTATTCCACCAGAGCATTATCACCATTGGCTCGACAAAGCCACCGGCGAAGACGACGCATGGGCGCTGCTGGAAAATCAGGCCTATTCGCAGATGACCGCTACACCCGTCAGTGACTGGGTGAATAGTCCTTTGCACAATGATGCGCGCTGCGTTGAAGCCATGCCGATTCGGCATTAACCAGACCAAGGACGCTATTCGCCGAGCAAGCCGTTTAGGTTCCTGGCCAATACTATCGGGCATAGCCATAATAAAAACTCAGAAAAACGATTGAAAATTTTAGCGGCTAAAATACAACATCCATCATCTAACTGTATTTCTTCTCGCCAGCAGTTTTCACCGACTGATGGCTGCAAGCTATAACCTAAATAATTGCAACCGCGTTGCGCGACGCTAGTTTCTGGCGCTGTTGCAGCTCTAGGCGCTGAACATTATCTTGATGCTGTCTCGTTTCAATTCGTTCACGCTGATCGGACACAATTTTATTCACGACATTTGTTATCTGGCGTTCAACACCTTCCCAACCCAATACGCTTTTCGTCGCAAGATCGTTGAAATCCGTAAAGGACTTCATTTTCGAGATTGCTTCTTTTTGAGCATCGGATAAGCCATCCCCCTTTGCCAATGCCGGCGTAACAGAGAAGTGGCCCCATTGGTTTGAACAGTAAATCGATGATTTAAAGTGAAATCCCTGCCATGGTTTAGGCGGCCAACTTGAGGGTTGGCACCCCATCGTTATACGCCTGATGAGGCGTTTTTCGTTTCAAACTGGAATGCGGTCGTTCGTGGTTGTACCACTCGAAATAATCCAGGATTGAAGCGCGGGCTTGGCCGACGGAATCGTAGGCATGCAGGTAAACCCGCTCGTATTTGACCGATCGCCATAGGCGCTCAACAAAGACATTATCCCGCCAAGCACCCCGACCGTCCATACTGAGCAGACAGCCCTGACCTTTCACGGCATCGACAAACGCCTTGGCGGTAAACTGGCTGCCTTGGTCAGTGTTGACGATATCCGGCTTGCCGTAGCGCTTGAAAGCCTGTTCCAGCACGTCCACCGCATGACAGGCTTCCAGCGTAATCGCCACCTTGGCGGCCAGGACTTTGCGAGTGGCCCAGTCGACGACCGCCGTTAAATACGCGAATCCTTTGGCCAGCGGGATGTAGGTGGTATCCAGCGCCCAGACCTGATTGGCACGGTTGATGGTCATGCCCCGCAGCAAGTAGGGATAGATTTCATGCCCCGGCGTCTTCTTGCTGGTATTGGGTTTGCAGTACACGGCTTCGATGCCCATTTTCGCCATCAAGGTTTTCACATGCTTGCGGCCAATCGGGATGCCTTGCCGATTCAGCTGATCCCGTAACTGGCGAGCGCCCATGAATGGGTGTTTCAGGTGCAGTGCGTCGAGTCGGCGCATGATGTCAAATTCGCGCTCCGGAACCGGCTTGGGCAGGTAGTACACACTGCCGCGACTGATGCCTAATAGCTTGGCCTGCCGACCAATCGGCAATTTGGATTGACGGTCGATCATCGCTTTGCGCTCAGCAATCCCGCCTTGGTGAGCGCGCCTTCTAAAAAATCGTTCTCCAATGTCAGTTGACCGATTTTCGCGTGTAGGGCTTGCAGATCGACGGGGGCGATTCCGGCTCCGCGGGCTTCCCAAACACCTCGGCGGCCCGCTCGCTCAGCTGCTTCTTCCAATCGACAATCTGATTTTGATGAACCTCGAATTCCTGGGTCAATTGCCCCAAGGTTTTATCGCCCGCCAAGGCCGCCAGGGCGACTTTGGCTTTGAAGGCCGGTGAATGTTTTCTTCGCGGTTTTTTAGACATCTTCTGCTCCATTGCTTTGTCCTTACGGACGTTCAAAAGTAGCAGGTCTTTCACTTAATCGGTTGTTCAATTTTTCGGCACCACCTCTCAGGATCAAGATCTATGGGGTACGCTTGTTCTCCAGGAGCGAAAATCGGAAACAGCGCGACACCGCCTACTGCTGTGGCCGCCGCCTCAGCTTTTTCCTTACCCGGATTGCGGCCCTCGGTCAGTTCTTGATGCAAATCATTGTCCCCAGCAATGATGATTGGCTTATCAGGAAACTGGACGCGCAATAGCTTTGCAACGTGCGGCAAATTGCCAGAATCGAACGCAGCAACCGTTGGATACCCGAGTGACTGGGATAACGTATCAGCCGTAGCATACCCCTCACCTATCACTATGGCCGGCGCTCTCGCCAACGCTTCCACGCCATTATTGCCACCGACAACATGAAACATGTCTTGCTTAGCACCGCCAGCAGCAAAGCGCTTCATGCCGTTTTCCTGGATAGATTGCACTGATCGAATTACGCCGCTTACATCTTGCGCCGACAAGAGTAAATCACCAGCGGTGAACACCAGTTTATCCGGGTGCGAGTCCCGCAACTCCTTCGACTCCTTCCATGTTTTACCAATCATTACAGCCGAATCGGGGGGCAACATTGTTGAATCGGTCGGCACCATTCGAAGATCACCTGGCCGGGCTTCTTTCGATTGCAAATATTTATGATCGGCAGATGCAGGCGGAGCGATAGCAAGTAGCTGTCTTATAGAGGCCGCTACGGCATCCTGTTTAGCTTTTAGCTCGTTTTCTCTTGCTTGCAACTTAGACGCGCTTTGAGCTTGCAATTCCGCCTTTTCTCCATCGCTAAGCGAATATCCCTTTGACTTCCATTTCTGGGCTTCGCCGGTACGATTATTCTGAGCAAAACCGGCAGGATGACCATCCAGGTGAGCAACATAAAATCCTGCTTTCTCGCCAGCCTTATCACCAACCGTTTCAAGCCTATGTCGCTGTCCATCCATAACAGGATGGTTTCCAGAAAGCACAAACCCCATATCCTTAAGTAGCGATGAAAATTCTTCGCGCGGGGTCATTGCCGGTTCTTGCTGCGGTTTAGTGTTATCAGGCAACCATCGTTGCAACTTATCCATATTGGCATTTTGACCGACATACCACGATTTAGCGCCGGCATCCCACTTAGCACCGGCTTCTTTCGCGGCTTTTCTCTCCGAATAAGGAACAGCAAGGTATAACTTATCGGAGGCGGTTGGTTTACCCACCTCCGAATTAACAACCGACGTTACTTTTACTTCTCCAGCCTCCGACGGCAACCATTTAGAAAACGCCGATTGATCAACACCAGCAGGAATGAACCAGGATGTATGTTGCCTATCCCATTTGGCACCCAATACTTTAGCTTCCTCTTTCTCGCGGAAAGGCACAGCAATAAAGGTCTTATCATTTCCTGTGTTTTGTTGGTCTGGCCGCACACTATCACCACCTTGGCCCGACAAGCTGGCGACCGATTGTTTCTGCTCAAATTCAGAAACTTTATTCTGGAAGTCTGAGCTGTTTACCGTAGCCAACAGATCGGCGGACTTCCTCTTCTCCCGAGCGGCAGCTATGTCCTCATCAGAGCTATTCGGGTCGTTTTTGACAGCTTGCTCTTCTAATCTGGCGACTTCCGCCGCCTTTTGATACTCTTCGAATGTCGCACTTGATAATTGACTTAGGTCGCGCGGCAAAGCATCAAATTCCCTTTTCATAGCCGGCGTGATAGCTGGACCAACACCATTATCGGCTTGCCATTTCCGCCAGTATTCTTCCAACACTTTTATGGCGTCACGAAACTCATCGCTATTTTCACCACCGTATCGATGTTCTAGCTCAACGTTTAACCATAGTGCATCGATCGCTTTATCGACTTGCCCACCTTGGATCAAATCAATCGCACGTCGAACATTTCCATTACCTTGCTCTTGAGCGTAGTTACCACGCCATTCAGGAATGACCTCTTGCGCGTACTCAATATTCCGCACAGATTCTTCTAAAAGACGTTCAGTTGAATTAACAACAGGTACGCGCATAACGCCTCCTTCAAATTGAGTGGTTTCCGGTTTGGCAGATTCCGATAACGCTACCGTTTTGATATACCCACGCTCGAAATAGTCAGCAATATCTTGATGTGTGACTCCGGTTTCGGACTGGGCCGATGTATCGGCTACGATTGCTTTCTTGCTGTCGCTATCGATAACAACCTTACCGTCCGCCATTAACGTAATTCTCGAAATACCAAAACCATTCGGTTTGCCATCTGGACCATTGAGCTCTGGGAACAGATCGAGCAAATTACGCCTATCCAACTCAACACCTTCTTTGGATAGGGCAATTGCCGGCGAAGAAACTTGTTGTGTTTGATTCTGGACTAGCCTATCGGCCATTGTCT
Organism: Methylomonas sp. HYX-M1; assembly: GCF_040741385.1. NCBI lineage: Bacteria > Pseudomonadati > Pseudomonadota > Gammaproteobacteria > Methylococcales > Methylococcaceae > Methylomonas > Methylomonas sp. HYX-M1. The sequence continues at coordinate 26,857 of NZ_CP160406.1, read as the reverse complement.
GGAACGCCTGAGCCAACCCCTTGCGCTCAAAGTAAGCATTGGTCACGCTAATATCATCTGGCGCAATGCCGAAAATAGGGGAAAGAGTTTCAATAGCGGTGTCAAAAAACCGCTCAGGTATATTGCCGACCACATTCTGAATTGAATTGAGCCCTTCTTTGCGTAATGCCACATCCAGGCTCTCGCCTTCATAGTCCTGGTAATGATCGAACGTCCATTCTTCGGACCTTTGCAATACCGTCGCAATATCAACAGCCAGTGGTCCATCAAAAACTCCGACAGCTTTCGCCGTTTTTTCAACAGACGCAACCTCGTTAATATCTGCTTTTACGTTATCCTTATACCACTGCCGCAAAGGCGCAGAATTTGGTTCAGCGTCACTATGCGAGTGATCAAGCAAACGACCGGCAACCTTTGTTCGCCATGACTGATGTGCTTCCGTATCATCGAGCGGCGGAATTCCAAGACTCGCTTGAACCTGTCTAACGAAATATATTGCCGCCGTTAATGGATCGCGCTGTTCTTGAAGAGCGAGATTCGTAATGGGGTCAAGGCGGGATTCGAGGCTAGTGGAGATTTGCATGTCGGTTAGCCCGTCAAACACCATCCTCTCAATGTCAGCAGTCAATCCTAAACGGTCTGCAAGCTCGCGGGAACGGTCGATAGATTCGCCAACAGGGCCAAGAGCAGATACATCCGCTCTTGGCAACACATCGATGTTTACCGAAGGCGATGATAGCCGTGCCTCAACCGTATCCCGCCATTCAGAAAAGGCCTGTGCTACATCGAGCGGCGGAATTCCAAGACTCGCACGAACCTGCCGAACAAACGGCACTAATCCCTGGTCGGCAATAGGCGTTAAACGATCCTCTAGGTCTTGAGCAATCTGACTGGCCGTTAAGCCATTGAAGGCCAATCGCTCAATATCGGCTGTAATGCCTACTTGGTCAGACAATAGCCTTGTTACCGCGATGGCTTGGCCTACCGGTCCCAACGCCGATAAATCTGCACGTGGTAATGACTGCGGTAATACCGATGCAATATCAACAGCCAGCACGGTTGATAACCCATCAAGAGCTACTTGCACATTCTCTTGCTCTTGCTCTTGAAAGTACTTTTGTTCTAAGCCCAACACAAAACCCTGAATTTTTTCCGCATCAGATGCCGCCCGGAAAATCTCCATTGGATCATCCCGCAAAGCCTTAATCCACGAGCCAACATAAGCCGCATGTTGAACAGGATCATGACCAATACCAAGCTCTTCACCCAAGATCATACTGGCAATTTCCGCCCTTAACTCCTCCTTGGCGTAAGCCTCGCTTCCGAATGGATGTGCAATGTCCCGGTTCAACCGGTCTTCGTGTCCAGTCCAGTGCCCCAACTCATGCAACGCGGTCGCATAGTAATTCTCTGCGGTTGGAAACTGGCCTTTTTCCGGCAAGTGAATGCTATCAGTAGACGGTCTATAAAACGCACGGCTACCACCGTTATGATTTATATCGGCACCTGACGCCGCTAATATATTTTCTGCGCGTTCAATGGGGTCCCAAGTTACCTCTTTCTTTTCAAGCGGCGGCAAACCATCGATCTGTTCAGCATTAAACACCGTTGCAAAGAAAACCCGTGGACGTTCCAACTTTACGACCACCTTCACCGGATTGCCTTCTTCGTCTAAAACCGGATTGCCGTTATCATCCCGCTTTGTTTGCTCATCGGTAAATTTCCAATATTGAACACCAGTCCCCTTCTCTCCTTTTCGGACTTGCCCACCAAGCTCACCAGCTTGCTTATAGGTCATCCACCGATTATCGTTCCTATCCTCCGACAATAAATGGAGAGTGTTGATACCTTTATATCGATTGCCGGTAACAGGGTTATATGGGAGAAATCCACCTGCTTCGTCCGGGTTCCACGGCCTTTGCCACGGCGCTGTACCTTGCTCAAGTTGCTCGATTAGCTTTTCTGCAACTGTTTCGTGAAATGGTTTCTTCGTTTTATCCATTGAAATAACCTCTTGGTTAGCAAGGTGATTAAAAACAGCCGGCGCCTGCGCATGTGGTTCGGTAACGCTGTTCGGTTCTGATGGAATTGGCGCAATGCCCTGATCGGTCTGATCTGGTTGTGAAGACTGTTCAGGTTGTAATAGATTAACTGCGGTTTCTAAGGCCTTAATCGCATCGCTTCGTGTCTCAAGATCGGTGATTAGAGTTAAAGCGTCATTGTTAGGAATAACAAACCACTTACCTGAAACAATCTCGCTATCAATGATCCCTCCCTTCTCAGGATCAAGACTGGCAATCAATCCACCCGGTTGTGATTCTGTCCAACCTTCAGGCAATGACTCCACTTCGATCTTATGCGTGTTTTCACTTGCGGCAACAACTGTGTCCAACTTACTCGATGTTGGATTGAATGTAGCGGACTCTTGAACGGCCTCGTTTTCCTCCTGATCGCTATCTTTATCATTTTTTCCAATTAAATCGACAACGGGCTTTGATGAAGTAATGCGCTCGAACACACCGAGGCCATTTTCACCGGTTGGTATAAACACCCGGTCGGCCCAGTTGATGCGCTCAATAAAAGCACCCTGCTCTTTCAATACCCGTTTTTCGGCATCGGTCAGATAGCCACGGCCCTTAAGCTCGATACGATCCTCATAATTGACCTTGGCAGTTGCGATTTCCCAACCGTTGGAAAGGATGGCCTTACTGCCTTTTGTGATGGCAGCAAACAAATCACTTGCCGTCATATTTGAAAGGCCAGAATCTAGCCCCAGGTTTTTGAGTGTTTGCTTGGCCGACTTAGGCCCCAACATTCGGCCAAGTAATTGTTCACCGTCGTCTGTTTGTAATCGTTGAATGGTTTCGGCACCTTCGACACGATCCCAGATTGGCAAAATCACACCGACAAGCATGCGTTCGGTTTTTGTTTCGGTTTTCGGCGCATTCGCAAGCTGCTCATTCCAAAGCCTTTCCGCTTCCTTTTCATCAATCGCCCGAGTCAAAGTAACCCGCTGATAAGAGCCATTAACTGATCGATAGTCAAACCCGCGACTGATAACGTCGGCATTGTCGATATATCGGTAATCGTGCTTCTTGATTGTATGCACGATACCGCGACGGACTGATTTACCATCGGAATCAAGCCGGTCGCCAATGTCGCCAAGATAAAACACTTCCCCTTTGTTTTTGCCGAACTCTGATACAAACCATCCACTTAGATCGCCTTCTTTTAAGTTATCCTTGCGAAACTTTTTAGTCTCTTCCCACTTGTGATAATGAACCTCGTTAGTCACGGCCAACTCGACATATCGAGTTTGAGCACCTGTTTTTTTATCTTCGTAAGCGACATCATCCCGTGTTTTCTGGATGCTTAAGGCCGTCATAGTCTGTAGGCCAACATCATACAAACCACGTTGCTTGGCATAATCCACGGCTTCCACAAGTCTCTTTTCGAACTCGCCAAAAACTTGGTTTTGCATATCGGTTTTCAGCGACAGTAGGCGATTCAAGAACTGCGGTATAGCCGGCAGATTGCTCTCATTCAATGAAGCATTTTCATCAAGCAGATTAAGCCCCATCTGCTTGGTAACGTCGTGGAACTTAAGGCTTGTGGTCCCACGATACAGATCACGAAAAAAGTTATTCAGCGCGGTCGATGCATATTGGCTTTCAAGATTGTCAGAAGCAGTAAACATACCCTGGCTAGTGGCCTCTCTCTGCCCGCGAGTAAGCGCTCCGAGTTGGTCAAGCCGACGAGCGATTGAAGATACAAATCGTTTTTGTGCCTTTAAGTTAGTGGTAGGTAATACATAATGGGGCTCTTGGGCTTGATTGGTTCGATGAGTTCGCCCAAACCCCTGAACGGCGGCATCGGCTCGCCAACCAGGTTGTAAGATGTAATGAATCCGTTTACGTTGATTCTCCGCAGTGTTGTCAGCATGAAAGCTATAACCGGTCCCACCGGCACCCGAGAATATGAGAATGTCCTTTTTGTCGGCTTGAAACGTCTCAGCGTCGGCCCGAGAAGAGTTCTTGCCGCGCTTTTCTTCGAAAACTCGTAGATTACCTTCATCATCGCGAGATTGAACAAAGCGTCGTCCACGGCCAGTAACCTCGGCAACTCTTTCTGAACCAAAGGCATTGATGATCGAATCCAATGGATTTTCAGGAACACGAATTTGATGCAATGTTTCTAATAAAGAGTCGCGTAATGCAATGGCCTCTCGGTCAAATACCTGATTCCCTTCCGAGTCACGTACTGGAACGTAGGTTATGTTGCCGTTATCGTCTTTCGTTTCCTCATAAGCAGCAACCGGGAAGCCGTTTCTGACGTAATCCATAAGCATTTGCCGAGGCGTAAAATCCAATTCTTCCAAAGGAGCATCATTGGCTGTAGCGTCGGCGATAATCCTTTCCTGTGCAGCTTCGTTTGTATTGACCAACTGAATCACAGCCGCATGTCCAGCATCTAACTGGTCGCGAATATGGTCTATCACTGCCGGCGTTTGCATCGCCGTGACAATTTGATTGAAGAATCGTTGATGTGCGCCCCAGAACTGAGACATAGCGGCGCTTTTACCCGGACCGCTCTTGCCTGCTTGAGTGAGTTCAAGAGCCTGCTCAACATTATTTAAAACGACTTGCCAAGCACCGGCCAGTTCGTTGTAAATATCTTCCTGTAAGTCAGATAGTGGATGTTCCAAGCGCTCATAAGAGACACCATCGTAGGACAACGACCGGGCCAAATACATGCCCATTGCTTTCATGTCCCGGCTGATCAATTCCATTGATGCGATTCCGCCTTTCGATACCCCATTGATAAAGGCATTGGTATCGGCAAACGGGGTTCCCTCACCCCATAAGCCAAGACGATCCGCGTAGCTAAGATTGCTTATCTCGGTAGCGCCGGTAGCTGATACATAGGTGACACGTGCATTAGGTAATTCGCGTTGCAAGTTAATGCCGGCTATCGCTTGTTGCGAAGGCTTCTTGACGCCTCGTTTTCCCTTAATCGCAATGGCATTGCCCATGCTATGGGCTTCGTCGAATGCGATAACACCATCGAAATCCTTACCTAACCAGTCTATGATTTGTTTAGCGCGAGACTTACCGCCCTTTTGTCCCAAATCATTCGCCTGCTTTTTCTCGCCACCACGTAGCGTCGAGTAAGTAGTGAATAAAATACCTTCCTCTTGCGTTATTTCGTTCCCGGCCTTGGTCTTACCTTGAAAAAATATCTTTGTCGGGTCGCCGCCAACACCCGCAAAATCCCTTTTAGCATCTTCTATCAAGCCTTCATTGAATGAAACCCAAACGGCCTTGGTGCGACCTTGCAGCATGTTATCCAAAATGATGCCGGATATTTCCCTACCCTTACCAACGCCAGTACCATCACCAATGAAAAAGCCCTTCCTCGAACCATTCGGCAAAATTTCCGAATGCGCTTGCCCTGCATAGACAACAGCCTCAATCTGAGCAATCGAAAGTAAGCCATTTTCGATGACACTCTTTGGCAATAGAGGAGCGTAAGACGGTGCAGGTGGTTGAACAGCGGACATTGCCGCTGATTGCACCAATTTGCCTGGATGTGGTTTAGAGCCCTGTACTGTAAGACGCTGTGGGGCGTAGTTCGCAAAGACAGAATCGGTAAACTCAGTAGCTAGATCATCCTTAGCTTCTACTGCAACGCTTGCGGCACTGTTGCTTGTAGTGAGGCTACTAGTTCCTCTAGTATCTCCGCCGCCGCTTCCTCCAGCGTTTCCGATAACTCTATCTCGAACTCCACTCCCGGCTCCGATTCCGTCATTAGGGACATGGCTATCTTCGGTTGAGCCGCTAACTTCGCTATCAATAAGAGCGGATCCGGAATCGGTCCCGTTTCCAGCAGATTCCGCTCTAACGCTGTCCGCACTAATGCTAATGCCGCTAACTCCGTTTCCGGATTGAATGGTATCTGATATTGGCGGAGTATTTGGGCGGCTTGCCTGTTTATCGGGTGTTGATTGAATATGTTGACGGTCATTTCTTATACCCTCCAATAATGCTGGTAAATCGGCCACCGAATCTACTTTGCCGGTCAATATCGGCTGCGTCGTGACCCCGTTTTTGTCGATTACTAAAATTTGATTGTCGAATGTGGTTCCGTATTTAGCATATTCTCGCCCGGAAATGCCTATATTGGCCCTTACATTGTATTTGGCTTGTATATCCTTCCACCATGAAGCAAAGGCAGGCTTATCCGCGGCCATTCCGTTCCCAACAATCGCCACCAATCGCCCACCTTGCTCTAGGCGCTTTAATGCCTGTTCGAGATGTCTTGCGCCATTAGTTGTGTCCCGCTGCCCTTGTATACGACCAGCAGACGAACTAAATGGTGGATTCATTACAACCACTGTCGGCTTAAACTCGATAGGTAGAACGTTATCCAACTGCTCAGCATTCTCTTTAAATATTGTCGCCTCGGGAAACAAGGCACCCAATAGAGCTTGTCTACGAGGGGACAATTCATTCAGAATCAGTGTGGCCCCAACCATCTTCGACCATATGGCCAAGTCTCCTGTACCAGCAGACGGCTCGGCCATAACATCATCCTTTTTGACATTCGCAACCCAATTAGCGACAAAAGAGAGCGCGGGCGGTGTGCTGAACTGCTGGAATTCCTCCATTTCTTCATCACGTCGCGTCTGAGTAGGCAATCGTTGAATCCGATTTGTTAAGTCAACGACCTTTAGCTTGGCTTCGTCGGCATTCAATGCTGTCCAAGTCGCGTCTTCGGTCCCGAGCAAGTGGATGTTAAAAGCGGCCTCTAAGGCATCATAAGCATCCTTAGATAAATAATCGCCACCGGCCTGGGTTCCACCAAACGCACGATTCGCTTCCTCGGTTAATATCTTTGATGTAATACCGCCTTCTTCACTCAAGCGTTGCGCCAATCTTAATGCGAGTAAATGCCGAGCATCGTTCGGGGATGAGTCCAGGCTTTCCTTAACCGCCACCACCGGTTTGTCAACCGGCGTTGGCTCGGGAACAAGCCAATCTTCAAAAAAATTGAAAAAATCAAGTTGTCCTTGATTAGAAATAGGTGTCTTCGCCATTGGTCAGACACCTATTCATGATTTACTGAATCGATACGGCTTTCTAATGCATCAGCCTCATTTAAGGCGTCCTCATTGAATGCACCAAGCCGTTCGGCTTCGTCAGGATCGAAGTCCACGACAGAACCAGGCACCATAGCATCAAGCAGCTTCACCCCCACTACGTCGACCGCATCAACCTCTAACTCCATTTCTAATTCCGTATCGACATTCAAATCATTTACACCGTCACCGTTACTCATCACGTCCACCCTGTTTACTAATGTTAAAATCCGGTTTTCCTTTAACGTCTTGATACGTCTGCTTGCACGTTGGAAACCCACTACACCCCCACCAAAACGCTCCCTTTTTTCGCCCTGGCCGCCTCGACAAGCCCTTTCCACATGACATGCATTTATGAACATCAGACACTAGAGACGCTTGTTTGGGGACAGGCCGACCATCCTTGTCTTCAGCGGCATGCCGGCACCCATCAGAGAACCCAGTACAGCCCCAGAAAAATTCGTTTTTGTCCTTTTTCTTAATCCGGCGCAAAGGCTTTCCGCAATCCGGACAAGGATTGAAAGCAACTTTGATCCCAATGCCATTCTGCTTGACGTTAGCCACCTCTATACCGATGTACTCCATCAACTCAGTGACAAAAGTAATCGCATTGATGTCGCCGCTTTGGATAGCTCTTTGCTGTTCGTGCCATAGAGCGGTCATATCGGGATATTTAGCTTTATCGGGCAAAGTGTCGTAAAACTCTCGCCCTGTAGGAGTGCTTATAATGTTGTTACCCTTTTCCATCAGATAGCCACGATCAAACAAAGTAGCAATGATGGTGTCACGTGTCGCCGGAGTACCAATACCACCATGCTCGCCTTCCTTGCCCTTGTCCTTTTCGATAAGGAGCTTTCGTAGACGATCATCCCGAACATATTGAGCGACGCGAGTAAGGTCTGTTAACAGGGTGGCCATTGTGTACAGTGGTCGCGGCTTCGTTTCCATCTTACTTGCAACGGCTTCCGTACAATCGCCGCCCTCGCCTGCCTTTAACACGCGAAGATCCTGAGCTATGTCGTTTGCATCACCCTCCAGATCCTCATTACCTATATCGTTTCGATATAACGCCTTCCATCCCGACAAGGTAGTGACGTTCGAGCGAACAGCAAACCGATGCGTAGCGGCTTCAAGAATAATATCGGTTTGATCGTATTGATGCTTGGGCCAGAATTGCGCGATATAGGCACGGGCAATGAGCATGTATATCTTCTGCTCGCCATCAGTCAGATTAGAAAAATCGGCGGTCGCCTCAGTGGGAATGATGCCGTGGTGGGCGCTAACCTTCGACGAATTGAATGCACGGCTCTTTAGTGACGGATCGGCCCTTTGCGCGACAAGTGTTAGCGTCGGAGCCGTCTTAGCAATAGCAGCCAAAACGTTCGGAGCATCGGCATGTTGATCTTCACTGAGATATTCGCAGTCACTTCGATTGTATGTAATCAGCTTGTGTTTCTCGCGCAATGATTGGGTTATGTCCTTAACGGAATTCGGCTTCATCCCAAACTTACGCGATGCGTCTGTTTGGAGCTTCAAAAGGTTGTAAGGAAGTGGAGGGTGCTGTTCTTTCTTTTTTGTACTAGCGCTAACAAGTTTAGCCGGCGAACCTTTCGCGGCATCCGCGATACCTTGTGCATGGTCCTGATTCGATAGACGACCTTTTTCATCTACTGGATCGCCGTCAACAACTTGATAGCGTGCAGGAAATGCCAAACCACTAAAAGCAAACTGTCCAATGACATTGTAGTAATAGCTCTTGGTATGCGCCTCAAACTCTCTATCCCTTCTAACAACCAAACCAAGGATAGGAGTCTGTACTCGTCCAACACTCAACACACCTTGAAAACCAGCCTTATTCGCGGCCAGCGTATATGCACGACTCATGTTATAACCGTATAGCTGATCTCCGACGCTTCTGGCCTCCGCAGCCGCTGACAAACCGGCGAACTCCCGATTGTCCCTCATACTCGCAAGCGACCTCTTAACGACACTGATATTGTTATCATTGATGAGCAACCGTTTAACAGGCAACGAACAAGACGCATACTCCAATATTTCATCAACCAATAGCTGACCTTCCTCGTCTGGATCGCCCGCGTGTACAACGCTACTGGCTTGTTTTAATAATGTGGTGATAATCTTGAGCTGGTCTTTTTTATCGTTTGACGGTTTTTTCTGCCAAGGGATATGCGAAATAGGCAGATCATCCATATTCCACTTACTGAAACGAGGATCGTAGTCCTCTGGGTCCAACAATTGCAGCATGTGACCGTAGCACCACGTCACAAAGCTATCACCACAATCATAGAAACCGTCTTTGCGCGATCCCCCGCCCAAACCATCAACAATGGCTTTAGCCAGATCGGGCTTTTCTGCAATAAACAATTGCATGAAAACCTCCTTTTTACCAAGTGAAAACCGGGCGGATAACACCCTTGATTTGAGAGCGTTCAACTAAGCCGAAATAGCGACCATCAAATGAACCTGCGTTTATATCCGTCATAAGCAAAACCTCTGACTCAGTTAATTCTTTGGTGGTCCTAAATCTCGGCATAGGGCGTCCCGCCCCATCAAGTGCAGAAGGAGCGCTAAATGGCAATAAAACATCATTTACTCGCACACCATCGTCACCAATCGAAATGACATCCGTTTTAGCCGCTAAAATTTTCTTCATCATGAATCCGTATCCACCTGGGCAGTAACCAGCACCGATATAACCCCTAGTCATGGCTAAATCGAAGACCTCTCGTTGTGGAGGACAGAACATTACATAGGCACCCTTCTCCACCGGGTCGTTGGTTTCCCAGTAAAGGCCAACAGGAATGCTACGTGTTGAATTGAATCGCGCACCAACGGCGTAGGCGATTCCGCATAATGCGAGATAGGAGATACCAAGCATGGCAATCAATGAAGTAAGCCGCATCATAACTTGATGGCCTCATCACGCCTTGCTTCATGCGTCTTAAGTAACTTATCGGAAACCTTAGGAGGCGGAATAGATGCTCTGGCCTGAAATACCGGATCCTTGAAATATAGGGGCTGGACACCGTAAATAGCAGGGTAGCCTGCGGCATAAATCACCATGTCCCCCGGTTTCTCAATCAACCCATCTGCTCCCTTAACCGGACCAGGCATGCGTAAACATTCATCCGGAGTCAACAGGGGCCGTTGTACTTCCTGAATGGTCCTAGAGACTTGCGCCAATAACGCGCTGGTTCGCCGACCGCTGGTTGTAATTTGTTCTTTTGCAACTGTGGTTTGACCCGTCAGTTTGGATAGATGATCAGCAGTCTCTACCCTGTTTGGTGGATAAGCATTCTGTACATGACAGTTAGAGGTTATCGATTCGTCAGCTCCATAACCCGTTTCACGACTTTTTAATTGATTAATATCTTGGCAAATCAGATAGCACTTAATCCCGTAACCCGCCACAAAAGCCAGAGACTCTTGCAAAATCTCCAGTCTGCCGAGACTAGGAAACTCGTCGAGCATCATTAGCATTCGATGCTTGTAATGAGCTTTAGGACGACCATTCTCGAATTCCATCTTGTCAGCCAAAAGCCTGACAATCATATTCACCATAACCCTAACTAACGGTCTTAGCCGCGCTTTATCATTAGGCTGGGTGACTATGTATAAACTGACTGGATCATCGAAGTTCATCAGATCTTTGATGCGAAACTCAGACTTACGCACATTGCGCTGAACAACTGGATCGCGATACAAAGCGAGATACGACTTGGCCGTAGAGAGAACAGAACCAGCCTCTTCTGGAGGACGATCCATCATATCCCGAGCGGCAGAGCCAACCACCGGATGGTTTTTACCAAATGCATGCCCGTAGGTTGTCATTTCCACCCAAAGCTCGGCAATGTCTCTATTAGGATCAGACATAATGGCATCCACAATAGGAAGAGATGCCTCGCCACCCTCATCCCTGGCCTTATACAGAACATGCATAATCACACCGACAAGCAAAGCCTGAGCTGTTTTCTGCCAATGCGTTTCTAAGCCCTTACCATCTGGATCAACTATCAAGGTTGCCAAATTCTGGACATCGCCGACTTCATACTCCGTACCAAGCCTAATCTCATCCAATGGGTTCCAACATACACTACCTTGCAGTGCGGCCGGCTCAAAACGCAAAACCTTATTCCTGGCATATTTTTTTCGCCAACCTGACGTTAGAGCCCATAGCTCGCCCTTTAAGTCGGTAACAACCGCGCTACGTTCCCAAGACAATAGCGTAGGAATAACTAAACCGACGCCCTTACCTGAGCGAGTCGGCGCATAACATAGTACGTGCTCTGGACCGTTATGCCGCAAGTATCGTGTAACACCTTTCTTGTCGACCCATGCACCTACATAGACCCCTGAAACCGGCTCAGGCCTTTTACCGAAGAGCCGAGTAAATAAACCGGCAGAACGAGGCAACAAGCCGGCCTCTTCAATATCCTTCTTGTTAGCCCATCGGGCGGAGCCATGCAAATACGGATTAACCTTCGATGAATTCGCAATCACCATCTTTGCAACAACCAACCCGAGTAAACCGACAGCAGTAACGGACATACCAACACTGCCCGCTTTCATGAAGCTGTCCTGATATAACCCATACCAATCACTAGACCAACGCAGTACAGCCCACGGTGCGTATATATGGTTGTAATGAGGGCCCAACGTAGACTGGTAATTAAATTCATCGGCAAAGAACTGGGTTGCCGATTGAAGGCCAGCGACTAACGATGTAACGGCCAACGCAGGTATGACGATTCCAACACGAGGTTTACCTGCGCGGATTTGGGGGCCGACTGCATTGTTAAATTTATCTTTCATTTGATACGCCCCTTTTAGCGGCTAAAAGGCAAAAACCCTATGACTGATGTTATGGCTAACATCGCCCATAGCATTCAATGTTTTTGATAAGCTGATTATCTATGAAAAGATACTATCAACAATGACTTACAAAGGCAAATACCTTAATTTTTTTTTGATTTTAGCCCCAGAAGAAACCGAGGCGTATGCCTAACAAATAAAAGAAGCGGCTATCTACTTCGGCCTTTTGCGAGCGTTATTGAACCGGACTCACCAACAGATACAGCGTCACCTATCGATAAACGCTGTAGCCGTGCCGCCATCGGTTCATCGACTGGCAAGACACACACAACATCATCACGCTTTAGGAGCAGAAGAGCCGTGCCGTCAACGCGTCTTAAGCCAGCAAAAGATAGCGTACCAGCATCGCCTTCACTGTATCGCCTATGCATCGGCACATTGATACCCCTTAACCGCTTTTCTTCACGCTCAGCAATGTATTTATCGGCCTCAACAAATACAATCAATCCTGCCCCAGAAACTGACCGTCGCAATGCGTTATTACGCTCGGCTCCTTGCTGCTCCACACCACCAGATACATTGCCCGACAGTAGCATTTCAACTCCTGCGGCGAAGCGAACCATAGCGAGACTGGACAAGTCTCGCAAACGGTTGCGGCTTTCGGGCGGCGGTCTTCGCCCAACGCCGCTAACGTTGGGCTTATTGATGGCTCCGAAGAATCCATACCATCGCCCTGCTCCATTGGCATTATGGACTCCTGATCCAATGCCGCTAACGCCGCTTCCAATTCCTCTTCCTCGCTCAGATAGTTGTTCATTTCTGTTCACCGTAGTGTTATTCAATAAAGACCGCCTTTGCCGCTCCAGGACAGGATCGGCAAAAACCAAAGGAATGCCGGCATCAACCGCCGTTCTTACAATTCGTGCTTTGAATTCGGCACTACCCGAAACCGTGATTGTGCTCCCGTACCTTTCCATCGCCATCCGCAATGCCACCTCCAACCCATCAGCGGAAGAACCTCGTGAAACCTTAAGCTTGTCGCCATCATCACGGATCGCCGAAGAACCAGCGCGGTAAATTATGGTACCTTTCTTTGTGACTCCATCCAGCTTAACTTTCACACCATGACGTATTCGCGCACCACCTATTCCACCGATAGTATCCCCACTCAATCCTTGCGCAGCATCCCGAGCCCGTAAAGCATTAAGAGCATCAACATCACCAGAAGACGCCTTACGTCTCAACCAATCAGCCCACTGTTGCGGCCTGTGACGTTCAAATATTGCCTGCCTTTCCGCCTGGCATTGCTGATTAGCATGTTGAATGTCGGCCAATAACGACTTGCTTGCCAATGCATACAGAATCTTCTTTTCGATGCGAGACTTCGTAGAGAGCTTTATCACAGCCCGCTTTAACTTGGCCGCTCGCTTTGCGGCATCTATCTTGCGAGCCCTCTCTTCACGCACCGACTTCCATTGTTGAGCACGCAACGCCCGTTGATTAGCCTGTTCATTTTTATACCGAGCAAATAACAGCGTTGTATCAAGCCTGGATCCAACCGGCCTCGGCTCATATACCTTCCCTCGCCCGGTAGATTGCGAAGCGACACCCGAGTCTTTAGAAAGAGACTCGAACACACCAAGACGACCCTCAAGTTTTCCCTTTGATAAATCACGTGCAACGGTACTAGCCTTAACCATCAAACCATCATGATCAGCAATGACAAAACCATTCCCTCTTTCCTGCAACGTAAGGCCGTGCTCGCGAAGCACCTTGTGAAATTCATCCCAAGAGGCTGCCGCATGGAGTTGATCTAAACATTCACGCCGAACCCAACTGAGCAAGCTTTCAACACCAGCATGACGCTCCATGTCGGCAGCTCGGTTTTCACTTGCCACCTTGTTGGATTGATGATTATCTCGCTCAAGACCATACTTTATCTCTATGGCCTCGCACAGCTTACCGAGAACCTTATGGTCGTTATATGAGTTATGAATGGTTAAACGTGTCGGATGAATTTTATTGATGGCAATATGCATGTGCAGATTATCCGTGTCGCAATGGACAGCACTAACACGCTGATGCTCACCATACCCTAACCCTTCGCAAATACTTCTTTCTATCTCCTTTAGGACTTCATTACTAGGCCGCTCGCCTTCACGAAAACTTAAAATAAGGTGATAGGTCTTGTCCGATTCAGCGCGGGTATTCATTCCTTGAACAGCGGTTACTTCGATGATTGCAGCCGTTAAATCCTCCGACTGACAGTTAGTCACAGAAGTGTATTCAACACGCTCTTTCTTATCCTGATCGTCAGATATGTAACTGACAAGAGCATCGAAGTCGCTTTTCTTGATCGACTTCATCGGAACATGTTTCGCGATCATAAGCGCGAAATTTTAGCCGCTAAAATCACAGGTCGGACCTTGGCATTATTACCGCCTTCATAACTTCAACCATTTTGTCTTGCGTAGCCTCGATACGTGCAAGTGCAGCCCTAATAGTGGACTCACCGAACTGTGCGGTGCGAGCATCATTCGTTAGCCAGAGCTTCAGCAATCCACCAAGCCGCCCCAAATCGCCATTGATCTTAGCGAGCTCCATAACGCGCTCGTTGTCGGTAATGCTTTTAGGAGCATAACCAAGACCAAGGAATCTCAAGTAGGCAGATGTGCTATGGCCGGTTTGCCGAGCATTCGCCTCAATAGCCGCCTTTTCATCTGGAGTAACCCACACATAGATCGGGGTACTTCCCTTCCTCGTCGCCTTCTTCTCTGTCATGTTCCCCTCTGATGTTCAACTATCGGCGGCAGCCGATTGACCTCGTAGAGCAGGATTCCCATTGAGTGCATAGCGCGAATAAAGGGAAGTGAAGTACATGTGTCGGCTTCGCCGGTACATGTACTTCACATATCCTGCCCCGACCATACGGTCGGTGACTCCACAACATGTTATCACCATAATGTCAAAAAACACCAAAACGGACGATCAAAACGCAAAAAAATAATCGACATGTAAAAATAACTTCATATAAACTAAAGATAATTCTATATATGTAGCTTATGTTTTTACGCCATAATTGACGAAAAATTGCCCCAAAAGTTGACTGAGCCGCACTTCCAGTGAAATGAAATGAATAAACGTTATCCAGAACAGCTAGCGGAGTGGGTGAAGAAAAAGCAATCGGTGAAAAAGCGCGACCGAAATCTCGTAATGTTCCAAGCCGTAAAAGAAGATGTTCGCGAAGCAATCGCCGCAGGCTATTCAATACGAACAATCTGGGAGCATATGCACGAAGTCCAGCGTGTCACGATTGGGTATCACCAGTTCTTGAAGTACACAAACCAAGTGATCAAGAAGCACCAAGAAATGCCAACTAAAGAACAGATAACGCAGACCGAACCCAAGAAAGGAGGGCAGCCAGCACACAAGACACCCGATAACCGAACCCCCAAAAACCCGCAAAAACCACAAAACTTCATTTTCGATCCATCACCCAATAAAGAGGACTGGCTCTAATGGCAAAAATACACATGGTATTACAAGGCAAAGGCGGCGTAGGCAAAAGCCTAATAGCCGCCTTGATCGCTCAATATAAAGTGAGCAAGGGACAAACCCCGCTTTGCGTAGACACCGACCCAGTGAATGCTACGCTCAACGGATACAAGAAACTCAATGTCACTAAACTCGACATCCTAGATGGCGATGAAATCAACTCACGCCATTTCGACAAACTAATCGAAATGATCGCCACAAGCGAAAGCGATATAGTCATAGATAATGGAGCAAGCTCATTCGTACCACTATCGAATTACCTAATGACAAATGCAGTACCCCAACTACTAAAGGAAATGGGCCATACACTTGTCATTCACACCGTTGTAACTGGCGGACAAGCATTAGTAGATACCGTGGCCGGCTTCGGACAACTGGTTCAACAATATCCAGAGGAAGCCGAATTTGTCGTGTGGTTGAATCCGTACTGGGGACCAATAGAAGACAACGGCAAGGGATTCGAGCAAATGAAAGCCTACACCGCAAATAAAACACGTGTTGCGGCTATTGTAAAAATACCGGAACTAAAGGCCGAAACGTTCGGACGCGACCTAAGCGATATGTTGCAAGACAAAATGACATTCGAGGAAGCGATAGCCGCAGAAACAAACACAATCATGATGCGACAACGCCTAAAACTTATCCAGCGTCAGCTGTTCGATCAAATGGAAACTGCGGTGATTTTATAATGAGAGACGACCAAATCGAAAGCCTGATTCGGGAAATCGCGACCAAACACGGCATCGCCGTTGGTCGCGACGACCCTATTCTGATATTACAAACAATCAACAATCGACTGCTACAGGATGGAGCCAAAGCACAGCAGGACATGCTTGATCAATTCAAAAAAGAGCTGGAAGCAATGGCAATGCGCTGGAGTGAGGACGCAAAGAATAAAGCCGAGCGCATTGTAAATGCGTCGTTGAACGCCAGTAAGGAGTCAATGGAAAATATGATGGCCCAAGGCGCAAGGGACACCATAAAAACAGTCAGGACTGAAATAGACTCATCATTAAACAGAATCAATGGGCCAATCCGGGACGCAAAAAAAATCGCCGTTCTGAACGTAATCGCGGGCAGCATGACAATAATTGCCGTGACTGCATTTCTAGTATTCACTGTTTGGCTTAAATGAGGCGGTCACTGGAAGGATTTTAGCGGCTAAAAAACTAATATACTTTCCAGCGAACTTCTAAAGCAATCCACTCGCTGGTCTGCGGGTCACGCGCTAACCTAAGCTGTGCAATCCATTTCCGTATAATCGCCCCTCGCTCGCGTCTTACACGCATTTGCAAGCGGTGGACGCCGAATACTCGTGTATTTCGGGTGACAAAATTGGCTCGAATAGCCTTTTCACAAATTATCTTGTACTGATCAAGATTCATGGCAATTAAAAAACCCAATTCCGTAAACCCACAAGACTGGTCGCGGTAAAACCTACTTGCATCACCACAAGCGCCCAAGTTCGTGTTTTTACGCCATGATACAACCAGGCAAAATTGGATCCCAAATAAGCCAAAAATCCATACCCGGAATAGGGCACATGCAAGGCCAACAACAAACTACCGATTAGCCCAAATATGGATCCAACCCAACCAACAGCTACAAGCAAGCGATTATTGTTCACTTAAGTCTCCAGACATTAGATAGCCGCGTCCGTGCGGCTGATTAAACTTACATAAGGTTATAAAAACTGTAATCGTAACTTTCGCGCTTACACCACTTAACAATGGCCTCGCGTTCGGAAAGCTTATCTTTGCCGCCTTGTAGCGAGGTCATTACATTGCAATGCTCTTCACTAAGTAAACGTAATGCGTAACTGCCGTTGTCTCTGAGTAAACGACGGGCTCTTCTATACTCGGCTTTAGTCATGGGACACCGTTATTAGATCAATGGCAAGGCTGTACATACAGCAACATTGAGGGGTTAAAATGTAAATCACACTCAACACCACGGCCTAATAGATCGCGGATTGAGATAACACCATAAACGGCGGAATGAATATCGCCATTTGAAACGGTACAACCAAAGGCGTGATCAATACCTTTACCATTGCCACCTTTCTCGGTAATGAACCACTCCATACCAAAACCACGGTAATGCAGATAGGCAATGGAATGATCGCAATCACTCTCAAGAATTGGCATGGAAGTAATTACATCGGCTAAATCGACGGCAACTCTCCTAAATGAATCTTTATCATCGCCACGAAGCATTCCCGCAACAATCTCGGCCGCTTGCGCTCTTGATAAGAAAGGCATAATCACCGGCAAAGAATCACTAGCCTTTACAATAAGCGGCCTAGGAAAAAAAACAGTGGTTATATTAGAGTGCGGGTTAAAACGATTGTCTTTCATCGGTTTTCTCCGGTAATTGACCCTGGCAAATTGCCCGGCCTTCTCTTGATTATGCGCTGGTCGGAAATGCCTTACCGACCAGCCGGTTTCGAACAGCGACTAATATTCGTCGGCCTCTTCCCCGCAATGATCACAACCATGCTCATACGGATCGGCGCCATTGGATCCACATGTGTTGCAAATCCAAGTAGAATCTTCCACGCCTGTAGAAATGCGACTAAAACGGCCTAAACGTGAATCTTCAAGCCATACATCATCGTTAATGGTGGGATTGACACTGTGCTCTGCCATCGGAATCTCCGGTAAATGACCTTGGCGGAATGCCCGGCCTTCGATGGAAATAATAGGGCATTTTGCCCTATATGTCAAGCTTTACCGTGAATAAAAAAGCGCTTCTTTTAGAGAGCAATATCTAACGCTAAACATGATCCTTTTTATCTGGCGTAAAGTGACTATTTTGAACCGTGGGAAATGTTTAACGTTAATTTTGGAGCAACACCTAAACTGTCACTTTGTTTGAATGACTTCCGAGTAACAATATTGTGTCTCCGTTGAGCCTCTAATACGCTATCGAAGTCGCTAGTCAATTCCTGTTCATTTCTTCGCAATTTCCGTTCAGCAAGCTCTTCAATTTTTGGAGAATGCAAGCCCATTCCGTCCCGAATTTCTCTAACAGCTTCGAGCCTTGCTTGCATGACCTGTAACCTTGAATGTTGTTGCGCAAGTTGATCTTGCCAAGCTCGTCGAGTACCTGGCAAAACCAAAACTCCAGGCTTTGCGGATTGAATTTGTTGGATCCTGGACTGCTGTTTTTCAATTAAGGTTTCAAGCTTATCTTCAACACGATCTACTTGTTCTTGCTTTGCTTCAACGTAATCCAATAGAGCTTCTTGATAGCTTTGCTCAACAGAGGACACTTCGAGAATAGCTTGCTGCTCTCTTTCCGCTGTTTGAGCACTATCCAGAAGTTCATCAACGTTATAAACAGTTTTCGCATTTATCCCTTGATCATCTTGCAATTGATCAGACACAGGATCAATTGCATTATCGATGTCACGCACTACATCTGGCGTTAAAACTCTTTTTTGAGGAGCATTTACAAGTACCATATCGCCTCCAATCACCATTATGTACTGCGCCGGCCAAAAGCCGGCGCTTGCCTTGTAATTTAGCCTTCTAGCACTGCCAATAGCTTAACTTCACCAAGATCAACTTCTAATTCATGACCATCATCGTCATACTTGATATGCCCGCGCCCCTCGGTGGAGGGTCTTTTGTCAAGCATGATCCTACCAGGCCGTCCGTCATGCCATATTTGCACGATAGCCTTTTTAAATTTGCTTGGATCGACCACTTTTTTCTTTTCGCTATCTTCCTGTTGCTTAAGCTCTGGATCGATAGACGTTCCGGCACTCTCCGCCGATTGCAGTTGCTCATCTCCAGTTGCGACTAATGAATGTTCGCCTACTTCGATATTTGATTCACCTTCACCCGTTAAAGCAGTGTCAGAAACTTGGTCGCTATTAAGATCATCGTTACTAGTATCGGAGAGGTTATCAGTTCGTTCATTATTAGCATCTTGGATGCCACCGATATTTTCCTTCTTGTCCTTTAAATATTCCTGAAATAACTTCAATTGTCCCCTAGTAAACTCTTGACCAGGCGTATCTAACCAAGCCATGACATCATCTTGGTTCGTCTTATAAAGCTTATTGAGTTCGTAAATAATATTTACGTCGGTAACTTTCCCGGCTTTGTATGCCGCATCAAGTTCCGCTGGTAACTTGAGCAATGTAGTGTGCAAAGTCACCCATGCCGGGCTCTTACCGATTAAAGATGAAATAGTCTTCTTTCCAATACCTTCCTCTAAAGCTGTTGCGATGGTGTGCGCAATCTCTAACGGGGTATTACCTTCCTTTTGGAGATTAACAATCAGTTGTTCGATCTTTACTCGTGCCGCCGACTTATCGCCTTCGTCTTCAATGATGGCCGCAATCTTTTCAGCCCCGTTTTGCTTTGATGCCCGGTATCGCCTAGCACCATCCTTGATCATGTATCGACCCTCAATTTCTGGGTGCTTTCTGATCGTTATTGGCTGCAATAAGCCGCTATTGTCAATGGACTCCGCCAACTCCGCTATGCTTTCAGCCGAAAAGCCAGGGTTGAATTCTGTACGCGGTTGTGCAGGATCCTCGTCGATCAAATTGATGTCAATCTCTGCATAACCAGATGCTTCTTTTGGTTGTTCGGAAAGTAAGCCGGCGAGGTCGCCAATTTCATGCAAGGCCAACCCACTGCTTGCGATGGTGTGTAATTGATCTGTCATTATCCGATCTCCATTTGATTAAGAACATGGGCCGCTAATGCTCTCACTTCTTTGGCCGCCACTCGCGCTGTTGTCTTTTTGATTTTCCATACTGGCGTTCGCGATGCTAATGCATCGGCAATACTACTCCGTAGACCAATGACTATACCTTCGGGAGTCATCAATGTCGGATAAGCATGGGTGAGTTCCTGAAGGTGTCGTATGTGCCTCGGATTCCTTT
Organism: Methylomonas sp. HYX-M1; assembly: GCF_040741385.1. NCBI lineage: Bacteria > Pseudomonadati > Pseudomonadota > Gammaproteobacteria > Methylococcales > Methylococcaceae > Methylomonas > Methylomonas sp. HYX-M1. The sequence goes on along the minus strand of NZ_CP160406.1, from coordinate 6,428 downwards.
TATCAACTTTGCTAGGAACCATGCCAAGAAACTTTAGATTTTTATTAGCTTTTCGGATGTTAGCTATGGTTGTAACCATTCGTTTTATACCTTGAATACTGTATGCCTCTAATTCAATGGGAGAAATAACAAAGTCCGATACAAGTAAAGCGGCTCCCATTGTTATGCCAAGTGATGGAGCGGTATCGATCAAGCAAACATCAAAGCCCACAGCAGATAATTGTTTTATGGCAGAATTAAAGTTCGTACCTGCATCTTGCAACGTCATTTTTTCCATATTCGCGAGAGCTGCATCAGACTCGATAAGAACTAGCCCAGTGGAAGGCAATGAAGAACAATCGACATTGGTATCAGATAGAAGCGTGCTAGCAGTGATTCCACACTTATACGCTCCCAATGTGTAAGATGCATTTGCTTGAGTATCAAGATCAACTACAACAACTCGTAAACCACGTTCGGCAAAGTCAAAAGCAAGATGAACTAGGGTTGCTGTTTTACCTACACCGCCTTTTTGATTTGCTGTAACTAATGTTTTCATAGCCCCTTTGCTTCCTTTGCCCACTTTCTGACTTGATATGCTTGATGCCGCGGCAAAATCACCGTCACTTTTTCGTAACCGTCTGGTACTTCCGCTAATTCCTTGTAGGCATTCCAAACTCGATTTACTGCTTGCGATACCGCGCTCTTTGTAATGTTCATTGCTCGCGCAAAGTCGGCTTGCGACTTCCCCTCCACCAATACCCCTCGCGCTATTAAGATGCTTTGATCCCCAATCTCTAACTGAGAAATCGCCTGTTCGAATTGCTTTTCGGTTAATCTCTTCATAACCACTTCCTAAACATCTATCGCCCATGTTTATGCTCCGCGCCTTGTTGAAGAAAGACGGTGACAGCCGTCGCGAGTTAAGAGTTTAGCTTAACACGTGGCCAAAGTTTAGCTTAACTAATAGGCGGAGTCAAACGAGATTTTAGCGGCTAAAATTTTCGTGGACCATAGAATTCCACAAAGTAAGTAATAGCAATTAACAATGAAGCATGAATCATAGCGGTTACTCCAGCAAACACGTCAGGTGTATTGTGATAATACATTGCCCTTACGAACTGAAACAGAACATCAACGGCGAATAGCCATTTAAAGATTGGCCAAACTATGGCAAGCGCTAACCAGACAATATGCACTAATCGGTGCAAAAATGGGGGAGAACTATGGACTAAAGGATCGGTGGCTTTGCGAACATTTTCTTGATGTGGGCGGTCCTTTCCTACATCCGGAAACTTATAAAGTTTTGCTGACATATTGACCACCTTTGCGAAATTAAGTTTTAATTATCAGTCAGGCCCGCGCCTGTGCCGTAATGTGACAGCATCACGGCAAGCCCCGGTTATGCCGGGGCTACCTACATCTTCTTACCTCCGCAATAAATGGGATATTCGTTACTTATGAATACTCAATCAATTGCGGCATATATCTTGCCGCTTTCATCGTGAACAGAAATGTAATCGATCAACCGATAGTACATTTCTATAAAGTGATCTTGCTCTGTCTTATTTGCAATTACGTTAAGCGTATAAAGAGTCGCCACAATACCAGCGGCATCTCCCGACATTTCACCACAAAAACCATTATCGGCATTACATGTGATCTTCTCATAGCCTGTAGGAGCCATATAAAAGCCACCATTTGAAAGCTTAAAGAACTCCCAATAACCGCCGGAATATTCTGCAAATAGTTTGTCCATAAAGGAATAAATCAGTGTTTCCCCTAGACAAAATTTTTCTTTGAAATAGGTTGGCAGGAAGTTGTTACGTTCAACCACTTCAACAACAGTTGCAGTAATGCTCATCGGAATCTCCGGTAAATGACCTTGGCGAAATGCCCGGCCTTCGATGCAAATAATAGGGCATAATGCCCTATATGTCAAGCTATATTGCTTGGCACTCCTAACAAGTAAAACCTCTATTTTTGGTGTTTAATCTCCTTCTCTTTCCCGCCATATCGCTTGGATACCGGCAATGTCGCATAAAATACCCCAGATAGCATAGGAAATGTCAGTTTCCCCACTAATCCATCTTCTTACTGTTCTACTGGCACCATTGCCAGTTAGCCCTACTTTTTTAGCGACCTGACCACCTGTTAACCCAGTTCTGCGGATTATTTCCCGAACCTCGTCACCGGTCGGCACACACCAATGCTCGCTAAAAGGCGTTAAGCATTCAGGACGGATTTCAACTACTTTCCCATCAAAAGGAGTTGATGAATATCTTCGCTTTACTGTTGTGTCTGGTTCATTGTTCATTTTGTAAATGCCATCGTTTTCGTTAGGGTCATTGATTTTAGCGGCTAAAATCGAAAGATCATTGTAGAAGTTGAAGTTGATCGTATCCATATAGTGACTGGACGCACTTCGGGTCTGATGCAACAACTTTCCTGCCTCTCGCGTTTATCCTATACCGTACTGGTTTATCGTCATAAGCGAATACACAGGTTTCGCTTGTTTTTGAAATTATAACGATGTTGCCAAGCTCTTTCGGAAATCGTGTCTCGATGATCCTGCATCGAGATCCAACTTTGATAATTTCTCTTTGGTGTTTAATGATTTCTGCATTTCGATAATCGGTTAGTTTTTTTGCGGCCTCATTGGCCCATTTCTTGACCTGAAAGGCTTGGTGTCTTGGAAGAATTGCTTCTACAAATTCATGTGAATCAGGAACTATGTAAGGTTTGGCCCACTTTGGAATAGGCGAGTCTTGGCTCAATTTATTAGAAACGTGAGTTTTTTTCTCCTTCAAGTATGACGAGAAAATAATTACAGCCGCTTCATCGACACATTTTCCAGGGTAAATGTTATCGAAATGAGATTTATAACCAGTTTCAGATATAAACGGTTCGTCTTTTTTTACAGCAATGAATTCAAAATGACCGTGGATTTTGACTTGATCAGTTGACGCAAAAAAACTTGGTGTGTACTTGACGATTACCTGAATACCCTTCAGTGTAATTACAAATTCACCTCGTTGACTCCACATAGGAATGACGCCAGGCGTACATCGACAATAATTTTCTATTAAGTAGCCCGCAGAGCTTTGGTCTTTTCGTGATCCTGATAATGTCCCGCCGTTTAACTTCCACTCGATTGCTCTATGCAGAATTATATTTTGTTCACGCAGTGGGATGTTGTCATTGCATATGATAGTAGCGTGAATTATGCGTACAGCCTCGTATGCTTTAAGTAGTGCCGTTTGTTGATCGTCGGGTATTGATGTTAGTTCTGGCGTATTAGCGATAAAGGAATTTATATTACTAATGATTGATACGGCTGTGGACATCGGATTCTCCGGTAATTGACCTTGGCAAATTGCCCGGCCTTTGGTGGAAAGAATAGGGCAATATGTCCTATCTGTCAATCTATCAAGAGTTACCTTAACTGATTGTCAAAGTCCTTTACATAATAATCGCGCAAACCCGCGACCTATTCCCCCTGAGTTCTCGAAATACTTATTTGTTCAAGTATTAGCGTTAGATGTTACCGACTTACCTGGGTTATCTCCTTCCTTATCAGATTGAGAATGATTGGAGTAGGCGGCCAGTCGGGATAGTTATCATCTGGCTGATTTCCCCAAACAGACCAATTTTTTTGCGGACCATGTGCAAATAGTTCAAGATAAGGTCCTGGACTGCATGACTCTACATTCTCTTAGCTATACGGTTAAAAAAAGGCTATATAAGGCTTATAAGTAATAAGGCGGCGAAAACGTTGCATTTCGCTAATATAATCAACGTCTTGAAAATTTAACCCGCGACCTATTCCCCTTACAGTGATCGAAAAATGTTGCAATTATTTGGGCGAATTGAGTATCAAAATTGTGTGTATTTTTCATTGCCACTTACCCGCGACCTATTCCCCCTGGGTTTTTATGATTCCGCGACCTATTCCCCCCACCATTCCATCAATCCGCGACCTATTCCCCCTGGACGCATTGAGCAAATTTGATGGAAATCAGGGCCTCAAAATGACCCGCGACCTATCCCCCCTGACTTCCGCGACCTATTCCCCCTGAATTTTTCCCGACAGCGCGACCTATTCCCCCCGGGGGGAGTGGGTTACAACCCGCGACCTATTCCCCTTTTGCGTTGGTTGACAGAGTAGATCCCCTTACTGATTGAAAAATGAATTACCCTATCCGTTGTAAACGCCAAATAATGATCAAGAAGGAATTTTTGATGTTTAGATTTTTGCTTATTTATGGCGAGCGAGTACGAACCCGCGACCTATTCCCCCTGGATCTTGTAAACCCGCGACCCATTCCCCCGCTTTTCTTGAGCGATAACCCGCGACCTATTCCCCCTGGATCTATCGAATTTTTCTAATTCCCTCTTCGATAGATTTCTTTGCGTCAATCAAGCGCCTATTTGATGCTTTTTGTTCGGCCGTAAATTGTGGAGATGGGAATATTGTATAAACAACGTCAACGATCTTAGCCCGTTTTCCACGTTCTTCTGCTTTGGTGTAACTCGTCAAAACACCGAGAGATTTCAGTTCATCCCAAGAAGCGTCAAGAGTAGCTATGGCATCACGTTCGCGTTTATAGCCTTCAAGCAAGGCGCTGTCTCGCTTGATTGTGCTATACCGCATTATGAAGTTATTAGTTAAAGAGGCTTGAGTGTATTTGAGAACCAATTGGGAGATTAACCATCTCGATAGTTGAGTCCTGCATTTCATCAATCTACGATAGTTGAATTGCCTATAGGTCAGATTTGAAATGCTGTTAGTTATAAGAGGATGAAATTGGATTAGCCATTTCGAGTCCTGTGAGTTGTTTACGGAATGGTCCTTTTTACTCACTCTCGCAAGTAAGGAAAGATAGTTCATCCGTGTGTAGCAAACCTCGGCATCGTCTGTCTCTCCTTGAATGTCGATGTTGCTAAGAGATAATATGTCTAACGCTTCTGTTAGTTCATCGTAACGGAGGGTATGCCCTTGATCAGCTAGATGGGTACGCAACCGGTGTAACGTAAATCGGCATCCAGAACGAAAGCCGTCAACATCATAAAATCCGTCGTCAACAGCGATTTTTCGTAACGCATGCTCGACAAGTTCCTCACGTGCTCCAGGATAATGTTCTTTTTCTTCTCCAGTGATAGGATCTTTTAGCCTCGCTGGTCGTATAAGAATCTTAAATTCATTACCTCTATATTTGAAGTCGATAGTGCAAATGGGTAATGCGCCGCTAGGAAGCCGCATTTCTTCTTGTCGTTTACGTGTGATTGAAAAGCGCGGAACACTGTCCCAAAGATCGAATGCATTGCCTAATTGATCGCGTTCATCGTTGGTGTTAGCCAAGAAATCTTGAAACAGGCATAGCTGATGATTGGAGTAAGCATCTGGAGGAACTGGCTTATGAGGGGAGATTCGTTTTTTGGCTGGTTTCTTTTTTGCAATAGGAATAGGCTCATGTTTAGGCGTTAGAGCGTCTTGGCTATTGTCCAAAAATGTAAGCTGATTGCCTTTCGACATGTATAAGTCCCGTCAAAGTAGGTAACGCGATAGTACGTGCGTAGAGTTTAGCTTAACTAATAGGCGCAAGTCAAACATGATTTGAGCGAGATTTTAGCGGCTAAAATCGAGACGAGAAACATGGGCACGATGAACAGCTCTCTTGTGCGTTGCCGACCAATTGGCTAGTCAAGGTGAAGGTGTGTACATAGAGAGTGGAAGTAAAAACATCAATAATGCAATGAACTATCTGGCTAACTGTCGCAAAAAAACATGTTATATTGCTACCAACTTGGTTCAGCGGTATTTATCTTAAATTCACAGTATCTGGCAAAACGTAATGGAGTATCCAAACAATACATACAATATAGAGGAAGCCGAGCTTGTTGAGTTTTTTAAAACTAAAGCCGTAAGAGAGATCAATATTATTCAGGATCTAAATAAAAAGTATCGAATAGTTGTAAGATTGACATGGAAGGACGGGGCATTTTTGTTAGTGTCTTATCGCAAGAAAGTACGCGAGTGGTCTACATTGGATACACTGTTTCGATACCTTAGAGATACTTACAAAGATTTATCAATACCTATAAGACTCACGTTCGCACCATCTGAAGAAGCAATTGATCCAATCGGCAATGAATTAAATATCGTAATAGATCAAAGTTAACAACTTTTAACCATTTGTTACCATGAATCCATCCCAATCAGTGAAGTATCTGATGATATGTTTTGGTCTAACACAAAACGTATTCGCCGAAACAGACGATGATCTCGGGTTGATTTACGGGTCTGATCAAATGCAATCTATAGCATCAGGTCACCCGTTGCCGCAAAGCCTAAGCCCTAGTGTTACGTCCGTGTTGACTAGCCAAGATATTGATAGGATTGGGGCGAGACGAATAACAGATGTTCTTGAATATTTGCCTGGTGTACA